>JAQZBD010000345.1 GCA_029239235.1 Herbinix sp. | reverse complement strand
GCCTATCATAATACCGATTACGATGGCTAGGAAGAGTACAGGGCTAAAGACAACTCGAAATATAATTAATAGGAATAGAGGTATGATAATAGATATTGCTATAATTATAATTGAGAGTCTTACAAGCTCTTTTCTCTGATATTCTAATGCTGCTATTTTTTCTTCCATTTACATCTCCCATAAAGATATCATTAGCTTCATTATACAGGATTATTATGGGAAAACAACTTAAAAGATAGTTAGAATAGAGTAATAAAACGATAAGTATATGTATATTCAAAAGAGAATATATTGGCTTCGTTCGTTATTGGAATCTTCTTAGCCTCCGCGTATATGAAAAGGCGAATGAAAAGAATCTTGGAAAACAGACCTAGATAGGGCGTTTTATCGCCCTGTCTAGGCCTGCTTTTGACCAGAATACTATACTTTTTTAAAACTTAACACTAAAAAGATCCAAGGAGAATTTTAGAAACTGCTTGAAAAAATTTCGGTATTTATTTACATATCACATGTTTTTTGAAGAGACTATGGATGTTTGTGATAGGATAACGACTTTGAAAGACGATACTTAAGTACGAAATCGAAATTAATAAAGATGATATTTAATCTTTCTTTCACGGAAGGCCGCTGATTCCAAAGCCCATTCGTCATATAGGTCTTTGGCAGAAAAGTCATGTGTTCGTACATAATCACTTCCCGTATTATAGTCGATCATTGGTTTTCCCTTTTCGGAATAAGGCTTTGTATAATCGAACCGATCCTGGGAGTACCGTTTGACTTCCTCCAGCAGAAATAATCCTGTCTTGACTGCACAAAAGCTACTCCTGTCTGTTATATGCAGCTGAACCCCTTTACATAATGTGTTAAAGTGCTTTGAAAAGGTGGGGGTAAAATAAGCCGGACGGAATAGGATTCCCTCCAGTCCAATTGCATTCATACGCATTGCCAGCAGGTTTGCATCCAGCCACGGCGCACCCACGAATTCAAAAGGCTTTGTTGTACCCCTCCCCTCCGAGATATTGGTACCCTCAAAGATGCAGGTGCTGTTATATACCACTGCTGTATCAACCGTAGGCATATTTGGGGAAGGAAGAATCCAAGGCAGTCCTGTATCCTCATAATACATCTGCCTGGTCCATCCCAACATTGGAATCACCATTAGGTCACAAGAAATATCAAATTCGTTCTGAAACCCTGAATGAGATTCCCTTCCACCTGCGTACCTCCAATGGGATTTGGCCGGTCAAAGACAAGAAAAGTAATACCATACTCCGCACAGGCCTGCATGCAATTGGACATAGTATATAAATAGGTATACAGTCTGGAGCCAACGTCCTGAATGTCAATCGCCAAAACATCGATATCCTTTAGTGCCTCATAGGATGGTTTTTTACTTTTGCCGTATAGGGAATATACTGGAAGTTTTGACTTTTCATCCATATAATTATCGACCTGATCACCGGCCTGAATATCACCTCTGACGCCATGCTCAGGAGAATATAATTTCACCAGATCTACTTCGCTCTGCAATATATCTATGGTGGACTGCAGTTTACTATCCACCCCGGTTGGATTCGTGATTAAACCTACCCGCTTGCCGGAAAGAAACGCGCTCCAGCATTCTATATTTTCAATACCCGGTTTTACTCTATTCACAATCATAACCTCCGTTGTAATTAAAACATGTTCGGCTGTTCGCTTTTACCGGTTTCATACTTTCATTAGGCGCCTATTCTTTGCAGTATCCTTAAAATGCTTAATAGACCTATATGGTCAATGCAACAGGGAGATTTCCGTTTGCCGGAAATTCCTTCTTAAGAATATTGATTAAAGCATCAAAAACTGAGCGATTATACTCATATGCTGCTATCTTATGAACCTTAGGATCAAGTAGCGCCAAATCATAGGGATTACGAAGCGTTATCGCCAGCAATTCATAACCTTTGCGGCTGATTTCGTTGGCCAGCTCAAGCTGCCCCAGATTTAAATGGCCGTTATATAAACCATAGATGATATTGGTTCCATTATTAATTTCAGAAAGTACACGGGATTGATCCTTTGATCCGGGATTCACGGGAACATCGATATATCTGCAGTGCAGTCGTTCCGCCATATATTTTGCAAAATGCAATTCCTGATCAACCGAGCTGCTGGCTAAGGTGGAACGGTAAGCAAAGCTTCCCACAAAGATAGTATCCGGTGTAATCTTTGGCAGCTCTTCTTTAGATACCTGCGTAATGCCAGAACGTATTATTTCTTGAACAAGTCTCTTATTCTTTCGACCGCGGACTCTATTTCCTCAATTGCTTCCATTACCAACGCTGGAGTGTGTGAAATACAAAGCAGCTGAGCCCCTGCCTTCACGGCCTCCACCGAGCCTCTTGCCGTTCCGTAGAAGGTCTTTATGGCCGACATTTCCAGACAATCTGTGATAATTAATCCTTCAAAGCCCAGCTTCTCCCGCAGCAGCCCTGTTAGTATGGCTTTCGACATCGTTGCCGGCTTTCTCTGCGTTTCCAACTTGGGAAATAGTATATGTGATGTCATAATACAAGGAGCTCCCTCCCATATCGCACGCTGAAAGGGAATAAGCTCACGCTGCATTAACTCCTTTTCCTCCTTATCGACTACCGGAAGTCCTAAGTGGCTGTCCACTGCGGTATCTCCATGACCTGGAAAATGCTTTACCGTAGCCATAACACCACTTGACAACAGACCCTTCATCATACTGATACCGAACACTTTCACGATATGAGGATCGCTGGAATAGGATCTCACCCCGATCACCGGGTTATCCGGATTAGAATTCACATCCAATACCGGAGCCAGATTCATATTAATCCCTAGGGCTTTCAATTCTGCCCCTGTTATACGACCAGCCTGATAAGCATATTCCTTATTCCCGGTCGCACCAATCAGCATCGCTCCCGGTATCATGCATATCTGCTCGGGCAGTCGGGTAACAACCCCACCTTCCTGATCAACGGCAATAAATGCAGGATGTCCTGTACTTTGCTCAATTCTTTGGTGAAGCTCCCTGCAATTCCTGCGAATCTGTTCTTCACTGATCAAGTTATAGGAAAAAAATATGATATTAGCAACTTTATACTCTTCAATTAACTTAATAATATCCGGAGTAAGGTCTGCCGCAGGATATCCTGTCATTATCATTTGACCGATTTTCTCTCTGAGTTTCATGCCTTTCATTCCTGATCCTCCCATAATTATTCTGATTTACAAGCCCTCACGGATCACCCGGTAAGCCTCCGGAGGTACCATAAAGGTCTCTGCCCTGCCTTTTCTGGCTTCAATTCCACGAACACGACTCAAATGGTCATAATATTCCAGATAGGGGAAGGAGGTACTGCCCGTAACAAACCAGTGGGTAGCTACTGCCTTCTTCCAAAGCTCATAGCCTTCGGTGGTATCTATGTAGAGATAAGGTTTATATCCTACTGCATCCTCCCAGTTCTCTGTAAAATAAAAATGTTGTGCAAAGTGAGGTGCCTCAGTTCTTACAAAGCCAGGTAAAGCGGCATAGTATCTGGCATCCGTTACGATATTATGTGTAGTATTATGATCCTTGTGCATGGAGCTCTTATAATGCGTGATCAGAATGTTGGGTCTCACCTTACGAATAACATCGCAAAC
>JAQZBD010000239.1 GCA_029239235.1 Herbinix sp. | reverse complement strand
ATCAGTGATAAAAATCATAAATGACATATATCCCAAAATGGATAAATATATACCCAAATCCAACATTTATAATTCTGTAATAATATTTTATAATATCTTTAAATATAAGGCAATCGTTTATACATATCAAATAAGAGTTCTACCAAATAAGATAAAATGAAGCTGAATTAGAAATATGATATAAGGTCTCAATTGAATTAAGCAATCGTTTATAAATACTATCATTACCTGATTATCATTAACAGCAGAAAGGAATTAATTCTTATGAAGAGAGATTGGGAAAATCAACATGTAACACAGAAAAACCGCTATCCGATGCATTCGCCTTATGGAGCATATGAGACAGTAGAGCAAGCACTAAGCGGTAACCGTTCTGCTTCTAAATACGTAAGAAGCTTGAATGGCATGTGGAAATTTAAGATCGTGGATAGTCCGATGGAAGCACCGGAGGGCTTTGAAGGAACCGACTATGATGATTCTACCTGGGAGCAGATACCGGTACCCTCCAATTGGGAGCTGCAGGGTTATGGAACTCCGGTTTATACAAATATCCTCTATCCTTTTGATAGGGAGGGAGCTGATTCTCATTTTGAAATTGAGATTGCCAAAGATCAGATTGAACTAAATATACCTCTAGTTCCCGAGAAAAATTTGACGGGTTGTTATCGTACAACCTTTGAAGTACCGGAGTATTATGCAGGAAAGGACATCTTTATTGAATTCGGCGGGGTGGAGTCCTGCTTTTATCTCTGGGTGAATGGAATAGAAGTGGGATATTCCCAGGACAGCAAGCTGGAGGCAACCTTTGATATTACGGAGCTAGTTAAGATGGGTAAGAATGAGTTGGCTGTGAAGGTGCTTCGCTTCTGTGATGGAACCTACTTAGAGGACCAGGACTATTGGCATCTGTCCGGCATCCACCGAGATGTTAGAATTTATGCGAAATCAAAGCAAAGGATTCTGGATTATAAGATAGAGACTTTGTTTACCGGGAATAACTTTGATGAGGCGCAGTTAAAGGTAATGCTTCATCCCAATAACCAGGTAAGAGGCTATGGTGAGTGTTTTGTGAAATTAAGCCTCTATGATGCGGAGCAACAGCTAGTTACCAGCTTTGAAAGTAATCCCTATGTAAAGTGTGGATTTTATCTGGACCCAAAATTCGTGGCAGTGCCTTCTGTTAAGATAGAAAAGCCTCAGCTTTGGTCTGCAGAAGTCCCTTATTTATATACCTTAGTTATGGAAACCATCGATAGTGAGGGTAAGGTTACAGATATTGAAAGTGCAAGAGTGGGATTCCGTCATATAGAAATCCGAAAAGACGGAGTGCTCTGTGTCAATGGAAAACGGTTAATTGTCCGAGGTGTTGACCTTCATGAATTTTGCCCGGAAACAGGAAGATATGTAACACCGGAGTATATGAGAGAGCAGATTATCTGCATGAAGCAGCTAAACTTTAATGCGGTGCGCAACAGTCACTATCCCCATGCAAATGAATGGTATGACTTGTGTGATGAGCTTGGAATTTATCTTGTGGATGAGGCGAATCTGGAGACCCACGGAATCGGAGGGCAATTAAGCTCCTCACCGGAATGGACAGCTGCTTATATCGAGCGAGCATCCAGAATGGTGCTCCGTGATAAGAACCATCCTTCTATTATCCTGTGGTCCTTGGGTAATGAATCCGGTGCCGGCATGAACCACGGCGCAATGTATGGATGGATTAAGGAATATGATAAAACCAGGTATGTACAATATGAATCGGCTAGTCCGGGATCGAATATTTCGGATGTAAATGTGCCCATGTATCCGATGAAATCCTGGGTTGAGGATAAGATGGCAGATATAGAGGATATGAGACCTTTTATTATGTGCGAATATGCCTATGCAAAAAGCAATAGTAACGGTAACTTCAAGGAATTCTGGGATTTGGTGGATAAATATCCCCGTTTTCAGGGTGGTTTTATCTGGGATTTTCAGGACAAGGCACTAACCATAACCAGGGAAGATGGCAGCAAAAAATATGTGTATGCAGGAGCTTACGGCGAAACAGTGATTGATCCTGTACCGGATATGTGCCTGAATGGTGTAGTATTCCCGGATATGAGTCTCAAGCCTGCAGCGTTTGAAATTAAAAATTGTCAGGCTCCGGTTAGAATTACGACCTTCGTGCATCCTTACTTCCCAGGAGTTATTTACCAGGTAAAGAATGATTATCAGCAGTTAGATCTATCAAATATACGGATTACCTGGGAGCTGCAATGTGACGGTGTAGTTGTTGATTCAGGGGAAACGAAGCAGTACTTCACAAAGGCAGGAGAGTCGGAACGGTTGGAGTATGAGCTGAATCCTGAGAAGGTATCTGGTGAAGCTTATGTGAATTTCAAGCTTTCCTTGAGGGAAGATACTCCTTATGCCAAAGCAGGGCATATCATATCTACCTATCAGATGAAATTAGAACAGTCGGTACAGAAGCTGGAAGCTGCCAATATCTCTGGCGAGAGGCTCTCTACGAAAGAAAACGAAGAAAAGCTAGAGATTCAAGGCGAGAATACACATATTATCTTTGATAAACTGAATTGTGTTTTTGAAAGGGTAGTATTGGAAGGAATAGACCGCTTTGTCGGAGGCAGAGATAATTTCTATCGTGCTGTCACTGGAATCGATGAAGGTACCCATGATCCGGGAAGAAATAATGCAGATGATTGGAGAAATATCGGTTTACAGGATTTAAAGCAAGAGGTGCTAAAGATAGAAACACTTGTATCAGATTCTCAAATCCTCATATTTATGGAAGTCTCCTATCATGAAGAGAATTTAATCGTTTCCTCACAATATCGTATTGGAGGAAAAGGAATAGAGATCAGTAAAACGGTGATTAATAACTGCCCTACTAAGACAATCCCAAGAATCGGCATGACCTTCATTCTGCCAGAGGATAAAAATGAGATTACCTGGTATGGAAGGGGACCCTGGGAGAACTATGCGGATCGTAAGACAGCTGCATCCATTGGAATATACAGCAGTACTGTTGCAGATCAATATACGCCTTATATTAAGCCGGTGGAATGCGGCGGTAAGGAAGATGTCAGATATCTGATGGTAAAGGATGGAGTAGGACAGGGAATTCGTATCACAGGTGCAACACCCTTCCACTTTGATATTCATGATTATTCTATAGCTGCCTGCGACAAAGCTGATTATGAGGATGAGCTTGTAAGGGATGGTAAAGTCTATTTGAATGTAGATTATTTACATGCCGGCTTGGGCGGTGATACCGGATGGATGAAGAATATTCATGATGAATATTTGATTGGAAAGGGAAGCTATCATTAAAATTGATAGCTTTAAAATTGTGGATATGTAAAATCTAGTTAAATAAAGGAAAAACTATAAAACCTATGTCCATAAATAATACAAATTATCATTATTATGAACTAAAATGTGGTAGCTTTATTAATTTTTGTAGAGTATAATCGAGTCAAGTAATGTCGAATATTGATGTAACTTTTAACAGGGTCAAATTAGCACGAGATATATGCTGAATTAAAATTACTTAACTGAAGATGTGTAATGGCGCACATATACATAGAATGATGGAATGCGCAGACATAAGGCGGTCAAGGATAATTTAAGGATACCGGAAATCAAATCAATGCGTATTACTAATACAGAATGGAGGAAGAGTATATGCTGAGTCATTTAAATGTTAGGAAAAAAATCATGCTCATTACCTTTTTATTATTGATGGTAACTATCTTTGTTGCAGCCGTGGGATTTATGAATTTACGAGAGAGTAATCAACGACTTTCTAATATGTACACCTTCAATTTAAGATCGGTGGATCTGGCAGCAGATTTGAGGACACAAACAAGAGCTAACAGTGCAAATCTATATGCTTTAATATTAAGCACCTCGAAGGAAGAATATAATACAACGTTAGAAGATATTAATAATCGTAGGGAAATCATTAATCAAGATATGTCTGCACTGAAGGAACTCTTAACAGCAGATAAAGAAATAGCCTACATGACTGATATTGAAGAAACATTAGCCCCCTGGAGAACGGTTCTTGACAAGGTGATTGAACTAACCGGTGAGGGAAAAATGGATGAAGCAAATCAATATTTCCATGATAATATTACTGCACTGGAGGATTACCAAGTCGCAGTGATTAATCTTGCAGATCACAGCAGAGATGCTGCGGAAGTGATGGATCAGGAAAATCAGGGAGAATATGAAGATAGTGCCAAAGGAATGGTCATTATAGTAGGAGTAATGCTAGTCCTGTCCTTTATCATCAGTAAGATCATATCAGACAATATTACAAAAGGTCTGGTACGCACAGTTGCAGAGCTGGATCATGTATCGAAGGGAGACTTGTCAGTCTCGGTAGATGAAAAATTACTTCGCCGGAAAGATGAAATCGGTATGCTTTTGCGGGCAATGGAAAGCATGAGGCAATCTATGAGTCAATTGGTGACGCAAGTGAAGTCAGAAGCAGGGCTGATCGAAGGAATTGTTCTCAATGTGAATAAGGATGCAAATCTTCTAAATGAAGAAATAGAAAGCGTTTCTGCAACAACAGAAGAGTTGGCAGCAGGAATGGAGGAAACAGCAGCTGCTTCGGAAGAAATGACCGCAACGGCTCAGGATATGGAAAAGGCAGTTCACTCCATTGCATACAAATCAGAAGAAGGTGCAAGAAAAGCGAATGAAATTACGCAGCGTGCCAGGGAGACCCAGAACAATGTTGAAAGCGCGCAGTATAATGCAATGAAGGTATTTCAAGAGACAAAGGAAGCACTGGAAAAGGCAATTGAACACTCTAAGGTGGTTGAGCAAATAAATATTCTTTCACAAGCAATCATGCAGATTACAGATCAAACCAGCTTATTAGCTTTGAATGCTTCTATTGAAGCAGCAAGAGCAGGTGAAGCCGGCAAGGGCTTCTCAGTAGTAGCGGATGAAATCAGTAAACTGTCAGAAGCATCTAAAAAAACAGTGATCGAAATTCAAAATATTACGAAGCAAGTATCAGAAGCTGTGGTCAATCTATCCTTTCACTCAAATGAGTTATTAAGCTTTATGTCAACCGATGTCAATAACGATTATCAGACACTGATTGAAGTGGCGAAGAAATACAATGATGATGCAAAATTTGTTGATAATATGGTTACAGATTTTAGTGCTACAGCTCAGGAGCTGCTGGCAGCTGTAACAGAGGTGATTACTGGAATTGATGCCATAGCAATTGCTGCTCATGAAGGGGCAGAAGGAACTACGGATATCGCAAATAGAAATTCAAGTGTTAATATGCATGCATCGGAAATCCTCACTCAGGTAGAGCAATCGAAGGAAATAGCGGAGCAGTTAGGCGTTACAGTATCTATTTTTAAGACAAGCTAAAGAGGAAAAACAGCTAGCAAAACCTTAGCTTAAAAGCAACTTTTATTAGTAATAAAATAATAAATTATCTCTAAAATATAAGTACATATATAAAACCAATAAAAATAACATAAAACAAACAAAAAACAGAGAAAAGCAAGGAACAAAGGTTGACGTTCCTTGCTTTTTATGATATTATTATGACAAAACCAAACAAAACCAATAACAAACCAAGCAAAACCACATTTTGGTTGGTTGGAGTAATAAATTAAGGAGCCAGCCAAAACCAGCTGGCTTACAACTATATCGGAACATACAACATATGAAATATAATTAAAGTGATGAGAGGCGCAACGTATGAAACGATCGAAGAGAATCGAAACTTTGGATAGACGTCCAGTAAACAAAGATGGATATATCAATGAATGGCCTGAGATGGGTTTTGTGGCGATGTCCAGCCCCTATGATCCCAAACCTTCTATTAAGGTGGAACAGGGTGTAATCGTTGAATTAGATGGCAAAAGAAGAGAAGATTTTGATTTTATTGACGAGTTTATTGCCGACTATGCAATCCGTATTGACCGTACAGAAAAATCAATGGCAGTATCATCACTTGATATTGCAAGAAAAATAGTTGATATTAATGTTTCCAGAAAAGAAATTCTGGAGATCGTATCCGGTATTACCCCGGCAAAGATGGTGGAAGTAATCAACTACCTCAATGTTGTTGAGATGATGATGGGTATGCAAAAGATCAGAGCGAGAAGAACTCCTGCAAACCAGGCACATATCACAAATCTAAAAGATGATCCGGTACAGATCGCAGCCGATGCAGCAGAAGGTGCACTCCGAGGCTTCCGTGAGGAAGAGACCACCGTTGGTATTGCTCGTTACGCACCATTTAATGCAATTGCACTGTTAATTGGCTCCCAGGCAGGAAGAAAGGGTGTTTTGACCCAATGTGCTGTCGAAGAAGCTACTGAGCTGGAGTTGGGTATCCGTGGCTTTACAACCTATGCGGAGACCATGTCCGTTTATGGTACAGAAAAAGTATTTATTGATGGAGATGATACTCCATATTCAAAGGCATTTTTAAATGCCGCATATGCATCTCGTGGATTAAAGACCAGATTTACTTCCGGTTCAGGCTCAGAAGTACTCATGGGACAGGCAGAGAAGAAGTCCAT
This sequence comes from Herbinix sp., assembly GCA_029239235.1. Lineage (GTDB taxonomy): Bacteria > Bacillota > Clostridia > Lachnospirales > Lachnospiraceae > Mobilitalea. Next base: position 2,557 of record JAQZBD010000239.1, on the reverse strand, counting down.
GCTTTATCTTGAGACAAGATGTCTTTATGTAACGAAGGGTGCCGGTTCTCAGGGTATTCAGAATGGTTCTGTAAGCTGTATTGGTGTTACAGCAAGTGTTCCTTCCGGTATCCGTGAAGTACTTGGTGAGAACTTAGTAGCTGCACTGTTAGGCTTAGAGTGTGCTTCTTCCAATGACCAAAGCTTTACGAATTCAGATATGAGACGTACTGCAAGAACAATGCTGCAATTCCTTCCCGGAACAGACTTTATCTTCTCTGGATATGCAGGTGAACCTAATTATGATAATTTATTTGCCGGATCTAATTTTGATGCGGAGGATTTTGACGATTATAATGTTCTGCAAAGAGACATGCAGGTAGATGGCGGATTAAAGCCGGTAAAAGAAGAAGATGTGATCAGAGTAAGATATACCGCAGGAAAAGCGGTTCAAGCGGTGTTCCGTTACTTAGGTCTGTCTGAGATTACGGACGAGCAGGTAGAAGCGGTTACTTATGCCCATGGCAGTAAGGATACCATATCCCGTGATGTTGCTACGGATTTAGTAGCGGTGGAGGATATGATGAAACGCGGAATAACCGGTGTTGACATCGTTAAGGCGCTGGCAGAATCCGGCTTTGAGGAGCTGGCAGAGAGCATTCTTAGCATGCTAAAGCAAAGAGTTGTCGGCGATTATATGCAGACCTCTGCAATTCTGGATGAAGAGTTTAAGGTAATGTCCGGCGTGAACTGTCCGAATGATTATATGGGACCTGGTACAGGCTACCGTGTCGATGGCAAGCGTTGGGAGGAGATTAAAGCAATCCCTCATATTATTGACCCGAATAAGTTCTAAGAAGCAAAGAATTAGATATATCCTACCATTTTGGAAGAGCTAATTTCTAATCATATATAAGCTGCCGCATTACGGCATCCTGGAGGTATCTATGAAGATTAATGAAGAAATAATTGAACGCGTCACACGACTTGTCATAGAGGAAATCAACGCAAAAGGCGGAGTTCAAGGACTATCAGCGGGAGAGCAGACAACAGGAAATGGGAGAACAGTAAAGACCTCCTATGCAGGCTTCCCCATAGCAAAACAGGGAACAAATCCGAAAGAGGTAGTAATCGGAGTTGGACCGGCATTTCAAAGAGAAATTAATAAAACAATCAATGGTCTTAGCCTGGAAGATGTGATAAAGAATGTAAAAGCAGGCGTGGAAGAGGAAGGCATGGTACCTAGAGTAGTGAAGGTACTCAAGACTTCTGACGTATGCTTCATGGGACTGGAAGCAGCAAAGCTAAGCGGCTCTGGTATCGGTATCGGCTTACAGTCAAAGGGTACGGCAGTAATTCATCAAAAGGATTTATATCCGTTATCCAACTTAGAATTATTTCCACAAGCTCCGCTCATGAACCTGGAAACCTATAGAGCAATTGGAAAAAATGCTGCGAAGTATGTAAAGGGTGAAAAGGTAACTCCGATCGAAGGTCAGAATGATCCAATGGTAAGAGCTAACTATCAGGTAAAGGCAGCGCTAATGCACATTAAAGAAACAGAACAGGTGGATTTAAGCATTCCTTATATTGAGTGGAAGTAGAGGAAAGGAGAATATCATGAAATATCCTTTAGGTGAAAATGAGAAGGCTTCCATCCGCTCAAAGACGGGTAAAAAGCTGGAAGAAATAACAATAGATGAAATTAAAAAGGGAAACGTTACTGCGGATGATATTAAGATCTCAAAAGAGATGCTGCATAAGCAGGGCGAAGTAGCAAAGGACAATGATAATATAGGTCTGGCGAAGAATTTTGAGAGAGCCTCAGAATTAGTTGATGTTCCTGATGAAGTTATCTTAAAGATGTATAATATGCTTAGACCGAACCGAGCAACCAAATTGGAATTGGTGCTTATGGCACAGGAGCTTCTTGAAAAATACAAAGCTGCAAACTGTGCGAAATTAGTATTAGAAGCAGCAGAAATTTACGAAAAAAGGGGAATCCTTCTTTGAAATTAATTGCAGGTGTGGATATCGGTAATTCAACAACGGAAGTTTGCATTGGCAAACGCAGCGATGATGGCAAGATTTCTTTCCTGGCTTCCGCTTCCAAGCAGACCACCGGAACAAAAGGCACATTAGCCAATGTTCCGGGTATTAAGGCAGCGCTGGAAGAGGCGATGGGGAATCTGAAGATGCCTGTTAGCGCCCTTAGTCTGATTAGAATTAATGAGGCCACCCCTGTGATTGGAGACACTGCGATGGAGACAATTACAGAAACCATCATCACAGAATCCTCCATGATCGGCCACAATCCTGCCACTCCGGCGGGAACAGGGCAAGCTGTTGGAACGATCCTCCATATTTCAAAGTTAGATCAAGGTAAGACAGGACTTTCCTACATTATAACAGCGGATAGTAAGTACACTTATGAGAAGATAGCTGAGCTAGTCAATCAGTACAGTATGCGACTCAATCTGGCGGGAATCATTTTACAGGCAGATGAAGCTGTTTTGGTATGGAACCGTTTAGCAAGAAAAATTCCTATTGTCGATGAAGTGAAAAACATAGATCAAAT
>JAQZBD010000238.1 GCA_029239235.1 Herbinix sp. | reverse complement strand
ACCGGCTCCAGTAAAAAAGAATTCTGCCCGGTTTTATTATCACCATGAAGATCAGGCGTAACACAAGCCATAACACCTGCATTATTCCCGATCGGAAAATACAAATAACTGTTTTCATCCGCTTTTTCCAGCTTAAATGTTCCGTTGGAATTCAAATACTCATACTTCATCTCTCATACACCTCTCACCTTTTACTCTAACGGTCATTCTGCCGTGAGGCAGCTCAATGCCGGATGTGGAAATGTTTTTTATTTCCACTCTAACGGTCATTCGACCGCGAGGTCGCTCAATGCCGGATGTGAAATGTTCTTTATTTCACACTACTTCTATTTTAAGAAAAGGCTGATGTCATTTCAGTATCTCATTTATTATTATGGTGTGATTATTAATTGCTGATTAAATAAGCTGATGATACTTTGTGATGCATATTATAGAAGCATTCCAAAGAGCTGCAAAAAATAGTTGCAAGAATCTGAGAACTATTATCCATCCTTTTTTCAACGATCGGGCTTCCAGCCATTGAAATTATCCCGAATTAAGCTTGGGCTTATTTATTATTCAAACTGTAGACCGCTTTAAAAATCTCCTGTTTTATTTCATACAGAGTTTTATTTGGAATTACATTAGGATAATGCATCAATCGTAACAAAACATCCTGGGCTGTACTTTGCAGCGCCGGCTGCATATATTCCATATCGCTTAAAGCAAAGCCCAGACGTTTATAAAATTCTATTCTTCGCTTGGCGTTTATGGCAGAAGAAGCTTCCACTTCAATCACTACCGGCAACCGTACCTGCTGCAGATATTCAACCATAATTCTAGTTCCAATGCCATTTCCCCTTTCCTTAGGGTTTACTGCAAAATGCTCCACATAATGAAACTCCTGAAATTTCCATTCTGCTATAAAAGCATCTATTATCCCGTACTTTTCTACAACCAATACCTGATAGTTTGAAAGATCAAATAAGGCAAGTCCTTCTTCGTAACTCCTAAATTCTGCTGCTGGAAAGGATAACTGCATTAACTTATAGACAGCTGGAAATTCCTCTTTATTTAGTACTCTAAAATTTATTTTAATGTTAAAACCTCCCACATCTCTTACACAATATTCATCATACTGCGTTTTTATTTTCTAGGACATTTTCTGAACTAATTATAAAGAAATCTCCTGCCAATTTCAATATTAAAACAAAAACAACTTGTACCTTATAATAAAATCAAATTTAGTTAAAAGTTATAAAAATATCAAAAAATCCTTTATATCATTGTGTAAATTATCAAAATATGGTACATTATTTCATAAATGTCCAATCAAATTGACATATTTGATTTACATGATATTATCATAATTAAAGAGGAGATAAGATGAAAAACGTTCTAGTTAAATTGCATGAATATATTATGGATGCGGGAACCGCAGAGAAAAATCTTGTGAATTATCTGCTGTCTCATCCGGAAGAAGCAATTGGATGTAGTGTACAATTACTTGCACAAAAAACATATTGTTCGCCGTCCACGGTTATGAGATTATGCTGGAAAATGGGGTTTAGCGGTTATAAGGAGCTTCAGAAATCTCTAATTCAGGATGTTGCCCTAGAGAAAGAAAATACTCTGGGGAAAATGGAGGATATTAGCCGTGGCGATACATTGGAGCAGATGGTAGAGAAAGTTACATATAAGAACATGATTTCTCTTGATAATACCAGAAAATTGGTTGATATTGATGTACTTGGTAAATGTGTTGATTTATTAATCAAATGCAACACCTTGTATTTGTTTGGAATCGGCTCGTCACTTTTGGTAGCACGTGATGCATACCTGAAATTTTTAAGAATTAACAAGGCTTGTTACATTAGTGATGACTGGCATGCTCAATTACTTCAGGCAAAAAACATTAAACCGAATGACCTGGCAATTATTATAAGCTACTCCGGTTTTACAGAAGAAATGCTCACCTGTGCAAGGTATATTAAGAAAAATGGAGCACTCATTATTGCAATTACCCGTTCTGACGATTCTCCCCTTGCCAAATTGTCTGATTTAAACCTATGTGTTGCCTCTTCCGAAGTTCTGATAAGAACAGGGGCTATGTCCTCGAGAATATCACAACTGAATATAATTGATATTCTATATGTGGCATATATCCACCAGGACTTTGACGAAAGTATTAATCAATTGAAGAGAACCTATATCAGCAAAATTGGCGCAGATGGAACTACGGATGCAGAGCATCCGAGTAGCAAATAGTATAAGGAGGTATTTTATGAAAAAGTTTTTAGCATTACTTCTTGCATTGGTTATGGTTTGTAGTTTGTTTGCCGGCTGCAGCTCAGGTCAGAAAGAAACCACAGGTACCGAAACTACACAAGCACCGGAGCAAACCCCAGACACGGCTACTAAAGCACCGGTAAGCGCAGCAGAGGATGTAATCACTTTAATGGTACCACCCGTTTCTGCAACTTATTTTGAGAAAGTGCATGAATGGGCCGATAGCTTCCATGAGCTTTATCCGAATTTAACAATTAATATTATTGAGACATCCTGGGATGACCACAATGCCAAATTATCAACCATGTCTCTAGCTGGTGAAGCTCCTGATATCGCTGAGGTTTCTTCTTCTGCAATTGGTACTCATGTAGAACTTGGCGTAGGCGTTAACATTTCAGATTACATGGATGCAGAAACTCTGGCTGACTATGATAAAAACGCACTTGAATATATGTCACTTGAGGGTAAAACCTATGGTTTACCTTTGTACTTATCCATTCAGTCCATAGGTGCTAATTTGGATATGCTAACGGAGGCAGGCGTGGATGTACCGAAGGTACAGCAAAATGGCTGGACCTTTGATGAGTTTGTTACCGCCATTGGAAATGGAACAAAGGATGATCGTTATGGCTTTGTATTTGCATCCTCTGCAGTAACAGCTTCCGATATGCTGAACATCTTTGGTGTATCCGCCGGTATCAATAATGCCTTTACCTCAGACTTAAAATATGCATATACCAGCAAGAACATGCTTACCTTCTTACAGGCTATTGAGAAAATAACCACTTCCGGATACATGCCAAATTACGGTGTTGATGCTTCTCAGCGTATGGTAATGTGCCAAACCGGCAACGCAATGATCTTCGGTAAAGCGATGCCTTTATTCGAAGGCAATATCACCAAAAATAATAAGGCTCTGGAAGCAAACGACGGAACTGCAGTAGAAGGCTCCATTCCGGTTAATTATTCCTTCCTGCCCGTTCCTGTAATGGATGGCGTAAAGGAATCCTGCTACGGTACTGTAGATGGATTAATGGTATTCCGCAACAACAAAACAACAGATGAGCACCTTGCTAATGTTATGTTAGCATTAAACTATCTCTGCTCCGGTGATGTGGCTGCATACGTATCCTCTGAATTATATCTGGATAGCGTTTGCGAGAGCGGCAGAGCCGTCATCAGCAAGTACACGGTAGAGGGTCGTGACGAGAATAACTTAGCATGTGCCTCCAGAGAAATGAGTCTTGTAGTTGCACCTCCGACCGGTTTGACGGCTGAGATGAGCTCCAAAGCAGCTACCTTAATGGAACTGATGATTGCACCTAAGTTCCAGGCGTTGCTGGCAGGTGAAGCTACAGCACAAGAGATGTATGATGCTATTTGCGATGCAGCCTTTGATCAATTCGGTGAAGCTGGATGCGAAACAGGCTCAATCCAATAGTAATTAATAAGGCTCACCCCCTGCTCTGGTGGGTGAGCCTATATTTATGTGTCCTATAATGGAGGAATCGTTTAAATGACCAACAAACAAAACAATAATGTAAAACGCAAGCGCTCCTGGCTAAAGGGAGATGATCTCAGTGGATATCTTTTCATTGCCGTAGCAATGCTTATTTTTATTGCCTTTACCGCATATCCTGTGTTTTCTGCCATAAAAACGAGCTTTTTTCTATATAAGCCCTTTGGATCGGAATTTGTAGGGCTTGAGAATTACGCAGAGACCTTTACTAATTCACTGTTCTATAAGTCCGTTAAAAACACAATAATTTACACAATTATTGTCGTACCCCTATCTCTGGTAATTGCCTTCAGTATCGCTGTAATGGTTATGGCCTTTCAGAAAAGAACGCAATCCATATTTAAAGCAATCTATTATTTACCCGGTATAGCCTCTGGTGTAGCACTTTCCGTTGTATGGTTATGGTTATATGATTCATCTCCTTCCGGTCTGTTTAATCAGATACTAGCTTTTTTGGGAATGCCCACACAAAACTGGCTGAATTCCAGTAAGACCTCCATGCTGTCACTGATTATTATGGCTTTGGCCTCGGGGCAAGGCAGTAGTGTTATCATCTATGTGGCTGCACTCCTTGGCATTGATAACAGCACCTTTGAGGCTGCAGAGTTGGATGGTGCAAGCTTTATGCAGAAAATACGCTATATTGTAATACCTCTTGTAAAGCCTTCCACGCTGTTCCTTTTTGTAACAGGCATTATTGGGTCCTTCCAGGTGTTCATGAATGCATATATGATGACGGGAGGCGGCCCGGATAATAATACTACAATGATTGGACTTTTAATTTTTAATAATGCCTTTGTGTATTCCAAATACGGGCTTGCTTGTGCACAGGCGATTGTATTGGCGATTATTATCGGAGCAATTTCCTTCCTGCAGTTTAAGCTTATGGGCGTTGATGTGGAATATTAAGGAGGTAGAAAATGTCTAATATCAGTTTATATTCAAATCTTAATAGAAATAAAAAGTTACTCTATCTGCGTAATTCATTATTAACAACGATACTTATTTTAGGAGCAGTGATTGCTTTATTCCCGATTTTATATATGATAATGTCCTCCTTTGGGCCGCCGACGGAGTCGGCTTCCGCCTCCAGAACAATTATACCGAGAGTATGGTCCTTGGAATCTTACCGGGAATTTTTTAACTTTAGTGACTACTCCCTTCGCTGGATCTGGAACAGCTTACTGGTAGCAGGTCTGGTTGTAATCGGAAATGTCATTTTTGCATCCATGGCAGGCTATGCATTTTCAAAAATACAGTTTAAAGGAAGAAACTTTTTATTTTTTATGATTCTAGTGGCTATGATGATACCTTATCAAGTAACACAGGTTCCTTTGTATATTTTGATTGTTAATACCTTTCATTTATCAAACACGTATGCATCCTTAATATTACCGGGATTAGTTACCTCCTACAACATTTTCTTAGCAAAGCAGTTTTTTAGCGGATTACCGACCTCCTTGATCGAAAGTGCAAAAATTGAGGGCTGTAATCAGTTGAATATATTTGTACAAATCATAGTTCCTTTGTCAAAAACAGTGCTTGCTGTTATGGCAATCAATACATTTATGAGTAACTGGAATACCTTCTTCTGGCCTTTTTTAGTTACCAGTAAAGAAAGTATGTATACAATACAGGTTGGTCTGAAATCTTTTAAATTTGCGAATTCAACCTTATTTGGGCCAATGATGGCGGGTGCTACCATTTCCGCACTGCCCATGTTTATATTATTCTTTGCCTTACAAAAATATTTCCTTGAAGGAGTTACGATTGGGGCAGTTAAGGGATAAATAATTCGTAGTATCTCAAAGGAGAGATTTTATGCTGGACATCGAAAAAATTATAACAGAACAAAGAAACGAAAGCACCGCTCATATTGATGAGCTATCCACATTAGATATGGTTTCTTTGATGAATAACGAGGATAAAAAAGTAGCCTATGCAGTAGCGGAAGCACTGGAACCTATTGCTTGTGCGATTGATTTAATAACGGAAAAACTGCAGGCAGAAGGGCGATTAATTTATTGCGGCTGCGGAACTTCCGGCAGGCTGGGAATACTGGATGCAGTCGAATGTCCCCCAACGTATTCCACGGAACCCGAGATGGTTCAGGGGATTATTGCAGGAGGCTATCCCGCCGTATTTAAAGCGGTTGAGGGTGCGGAGGATGATTATGAGCAGGGGAAAAAGGATCTGATGGTGATCGGATTCACGAACAAGGATATCTTAGTAGGAATTGCTGCCTCCGGAAGGACACCCTATGTGATCGGTGCTATGACCTATGCTAAATCCATAGGTGCACCGGTGGTTTCCGTCACCTGCTGTCCCGGATCCCAGATGGGAAGAATTGCGGATATTGATATTGCTCCTTCCCCCGGACCGGAAGTAGTAACCGGATCAAC
>JAQZBD010000237.1 GCA_029239235.1 Herbinix sp. | reverse complement strand
TCCATATGCCTTAAGACCATCCTTATATTCCGTAATCATTGCCTGATAGGCCATCTTAGTAAAGTTGTCATCTTCTGAGCGATCAAAATCACTGCTCGTAGTACTGGCAGTATTTACCGAGGAATAACCGCCAAAGAAATTCCCTTTCGTATCGGAGGAGGGGCCAATTAGGGCTATCTTAAGCTTCTTGCCTAAGGGTAGCATGTTATCTTCATTCTTCACTAAGACAATGGATTTCTCTGCTATCTCCTGAGAAAGCTCAGCACACTCCGGTTTTGTAATCTCTTGAAAGAAATCTCCCGCCTGATATGGGTTTTCAAACAATCCAAGCTTAAACTTCGTAGTGAGAATCCGGCTCACGGAACGATCAATATATTCCATCTCTAGTTCTCCTGCTTCTACTGCCTCCTCCAAAAAACGGTAGCAGGTATTCCGAGGCTGCTCCACATCCATTCCTGCTTTTATCGCAAGGATCGCTGTTTCTTTCTGCGTCTCAGCCACCCGGTATCTGGCGTGAGCATGACTTACACTACCATAATCAGCAACCGTGACTCCTTCAAATCCAAGCTTGTCTCTTAACACATCCGTCAAAAGCCATTTTGAGGTAGATACGGCCTCCTCATTTAAAATACCATAGCTGTTCATAACACCCATGATGCCTGCTTCATGAATTGCGGCTTCAAAGGGGAAGCAATAGGTATCTAACAGTTTTCGTTCTGCAATCTGCTGCTCTCCGCCATTTCTACCACCTTCGGCATTACCGTATCCAACGAAATGCTTTGCTGTCGCCATGACTTCATTCTCGCCCTGGATTCCCTTCACATATGCCGTTCCCATTCTTGCTACCAGATAGGGATCTTCACCGTAGGTTTCACCAATCCTACCCCATCTTGGGTCACGGCCAAGATCAAATAAAGGAGAATGAACCGCCTGAATGCCAAAGGCTTTTATCTGCTTGCGAACTACCTCTCCCATTTTGCGGACTAATTCTGGTTCCCAGGTGGCTGCTGCACTTAAGGACTCAGGAAAGGTAGTGGCTCCCGGAATCTGCGCACCTGCAATTCCTTCATTATGAATCAATGCCGGAATACCCAACCTCGTCTCCTCCATCAGGTATTTCTGAATTAGGTTAATATTTTTCATATCTTTTTCGTTGTCACCGGATAGCGAGCTATTCAGATAGCTAATGGTACCTGTGCCCTCCGCTATTTCAGCTTTCATACCTTCCGCATTATCTGCTGCTCCGGTTACCATAGTACAGGATAGTTGGGCTACTTTTTCTTTTAAAGACATTCTGGAAAGTAAATCCTCAACTCTTTCTTGTACTGTTTTACTGGGATCTTTGTAAATCATATACCTTAATCTCCTTCCTTTTTAATCATATTTTACATTGTGAAATAATGTAATCCTTATCCTCCTCATCTTATCAAAGTTAATAGATCATCAGTTATATAATTGTTGTTTTTTGAGTTTGATTGTTGCTTATTTATAAATCCCATGTTACAATTTTATTATTACTTGATGTTAATGTTTTGAAGGTAGAAATTTGACTTTACCACTTTCGGAGGTCCCCCATGAGTATTGATTATTCTATATCCAAAGATCTCTCAATTCGTTCTGAATACGACACCGATTATTCCGAAAGAAGCACTAAGCTCATGCACGCCTTCCAAAACTCGATTACATCAGGAGACCCGGAACAAGTTCGAAAAATTGCTGAAGTTGCTGAACAAATAAAGGATCTGCAGCTTGTCATGAGCGAAGATTTTGAAGTATTAAAGCTTTACTGTGCATATTCAGTTGCTGCACTAACCGAAATCTCAATTAAAAATGGTTTACCAAAGGACGTCGGCGAAGCAATGAAGAAAAATTGCTTCTATAAAATAGCTCACTCACATCATAAAGATGAACTAGCGAATATTAACATTACTGTTTTTGAAGAAATCATACAATCAATAAAAAAATATTCTATGAAACAATATTCACTGGTAATAAGAATGGCAATTGAATTTATTCACAATAACAAATTCAAATTCTTGTTCTCCAAGGATGTTGCAAATGCGATCAGCGTAAATCGCAGCTACCTTTCCAAGCGATTTAAAGAAGAAGTCGGGGAAACCCTTACCGACTATATCCATAAAACAAAAATGGACTTTGCCATTGAACTGATGAAAAGCAACATTTATCACTACAATGAAATAGCCGAAGTGCTTGGTTATCAAAATTACTCCTATTTCAGCCGGATTTTCAAAAAATATTATGATTTATCACCGGCAGAATATATAAAGAAATAACTTCTATTTAAAAATCCTTTCCAAATACTTAGTCACCTATCTATCCTTGTTTCGCAATTGAAATCAATATAGTTTTTGTTAAAAAAATGACAGGATTACTTGACAAATGGGGCAATTTGATATACCTTATAAATAAAGAAAAAACAACATAATTTTATCTTAAATGTTGTTTTATGTGGGTTTTAATGTGGATTTTTACCTAGATTTGAGAGGAGGCTAGTTCTCCTTTCTCAAAACTGAAAGGAGACAATTTCTCCTTTCTCACACTCGAAAGGAGAAATCATGAATAGCTCTTTTAGTATCAAGACAGACATAATGATAGGTTCCGGCAGCGATACTACTTTCAGGGGTGCCGATAAAGTTTTAATCGTCACTGACCGATTCATGCAGGAAAAGGAAGTAACCAAATACATTACAAAGCACTTAGATGGTATTGAATATAAAATATTCTCAGATGTAAAACCAAATCCGGATATTGCTACTGTAACAAAGGGTGTAAAGATAATATTAGAATTCAAACCTGAGCTGGTGGTTGCTCTTGGCGGTGGTTCTCCAATTGATGCAGCAAAGGGAATGATTTATTTCGCCCGTATGCAGGACTCCTCCCTTAACATTCGATTTATTGCCATTCCAACGACCAGCGGAACCGGCTCTGAGGTTACAAAGTTCTCCGTAATCACTGATCCGGAAACAGAAACCAAATATCCACTGGTGGATGACAGCATGCTGCCGGATATGGCAATCATCGATGCTGAACTAACCAAATCTGTTCCTCGCAGTGTAACCGCCGATACAGGAATGGATGTATTAACCCATGCAATTGAAGCTTTTGTCTGTAATATGCGAAATGATTTTACCGACGCCCTTGCAGAAAAGGCGATTAAGCTCGCTAATAAATTCTTAATTCAGGTATTTGAAAATCCGGAGGATGTTACCCTAAGACAAAGGGTACATAATGCCTCCTGCCTCGCGGGAATGGCATTTAGTAATTCCGGTTTAGGAATTAACCACTCCATGGCTCATACCTTAGGAGCACACTTTCATATTCCACACGGCAAAGCAAATGCGATTCTACTGCCCTATGTCATCTCCTATAATGCAGGTCTATATGACCAGTTGACGGAAGCAAACAAACGATATGCCAAGATTGCACGGCTCATCTGGCTGGACAGCACCAACGACCGACAGAGTACTATGAATCTCGTACGTGCTCTACGAAACTATATTTCCAAATTAAATATTCCCTCCAGCATTAAAGCTGCCGGCGTAAATAAACAGGACTTTTTAAATGTACTTCCGGAGCTGGTGGAGGCTGCCTACATTGATCCTTGTACCGCCGGAAACCCAAGACAGGTAACCAGAGAAGAACTAACCACACTTTTTATTCGGGCATATGAAGGCAAGTACGCGGTTTAGAGGAAACCTAGTTGACCTATTAACTCTGATTGATAATGAATGGAGACGCTTATGAATTTGATTGAATTAATAAAGGATGCCGGAATTGTCGGCGCGGGCGGCGCAGGCTTTCCTACCCATATTAAGTTGAATACGAAAGCAGAATATTTTATTGTAAATGCTGCTGAGTGTGAGCCCCTGATTGAAACTGATAAATATCTGTGCAGAGTCTTTGCCGATGAACTGGTGAAAGGTGTGATGCTGATTGCAAACCACCTGGAAGCAAAGAAATCAGTGATCGCATTAAAGGGAAAATATAAAGCTGAAATTGCCGCTTTAAAGGATGCTATCGAAAAAAACGGTGCTGCTATTGAAATATTTGAGATGAGAACCTTCTATCCTGCCGGTGATGAGCAGATCATGGTACAGCAGGTAACCGGAAGAAGCGTGCCGGAGCGAGGCATTCCGATTGATGTCGGCGCAGTTGTAGACAATGTGGGAACAGTGATTGGAATCTATAATGCGGTTACAAAAAGTGAAAAGACAACAGAAAAATATCTCTCTGTGGTAGGTGAAGTCAAAGAGCCTATTATGATAAAGGTTCCCATCGGTACTTCCGTCAGAGAATGTATCAAAGCTGCTAATCCAACGATAGATGATTATGCCATCATTCTTGGCGGCCCTATGATGGGACGAGTTGTAGCAGATGATAAGCTCATTGATCAACAATTTGTCACAAAGACTAGCGGTAATATTATCGTTTTACCTAAGGATCACTATTTGATTAAACGCTCTGCTGTTTCTATCGAACGTATTAAGCATCAGACCAGAAGCGCCTGTATCCAATGCAGAATGTGTACCGATTTATGTCCAAGATTCCAAATCGGCCATAGAATCAAACCTCATCTTGTCATGAGAAATGTTTGGCGAGAGGATAAAATAGAAACCACAGAAGAATTTGAGAAAAGCTTCGGTGATGCGATCAATTGCTGTGATTGCGGAATCTGCGAAATGTTTGCCTGTCCAATGGGACTTTCCCCAAGAAGAGTGAATCAATACATGAAGGGTAAGCTTCGCGAAAGAGGCATTACTGTCGAACGAAACTTAAATCCTCAGGCACGATCTTCTGTTGATCTAAGCAAAGTTCCTACGGATCGCTTGATTGCTAGATTAAACCTTGGCAAGTACAATGGATTACATGCCCATGACTGTATCGAACTGAAACCGAAGGAAGTCTTTCTTCCCTTCTCCCAGCATATTGGAAAGCCTGCCCTAGCAGTAAAAACGGCCGGCGATCAGGTATCCGTCGGTGACTTGATAGCCAGTGCAGACGATACAGGTTTATCAACAAATATACATTCCAGTGTGAACGGTACTGTAAGCGAAGTAACACAAACCGGAATTAGAATCAGTGTAGGCTAATATTTAAGATGCCGCAATGCGGCGGAATGGAGTTTGAAATGGGAAATTCAGTTTGTATGATAGAGCTATCCAGTATAGCAAGAGGAATTGAGACATGTGATCAAATGTTAAAGGCAGCGGATGTTCAATTATTAAGATCCTCTACCATATGCCCAGGTAAATACATGGTCATCATCGGCGGCGATACCAGTGCGGTAAATGCCTCTATGAAAGCAGGCGAAGAAGTTGCCGGAGAATTCTTAGTTGATAAATTGTTTATCGCAAATGTTAATGACCAGCTTATGCCGGCGATCAGCGGCACCACTCAGGTGGCGACGAATGGAGCCATCGGCGTTATTGAATTCTATTCGGTTGCTTCCGCAATCATTGCAGCAGATACTGCTGCAAAAGCAGCTGATATTAATCTGATTGAAATCCGTACCGGCTTTGCAATCGGAGGAAAAGGCTTCGTCACCATGAGCGGTGATGTCAGTGCTATAACTGAAGCTATTAATGCAGCCAAAGAAGTAAGCGACCTTATGATTGAATGCGCGGTAATTCCAAGACCAGTTGATAAGCTCTAATAACAGCTTTGCTTCTACTTCCTATTTATCTTCTCCTAATAGGAAAACATATTCTCCATATCCCTCCTGTTCCATCTTCTCTTTCGGTATAAAGCTTAAAGCTGCACTATTAATACAATATCTTAAGCCACCCATTTTCTTAGGTCCATCCTCAAAAACATGTCCCAAATGTGCATTTCCCAGTTTGCTCCGAACCTCTGTCCGCAGCATACTATGGCTACGGTCAATCACTTCATGAATAGCCTCTTCATCAATTGGCTTTGCAAAGCTTGGCCACCCACAGCCGGACTCGAATTTCTCAGTGGATATAAATAATGGCTCTCCTGTTGTAATATCTACATAGATTCCTTCTCTGAATTCATTGAAGTATTCATTTTGAAATGGCGGCTCGGTATAGCTGTTCTGAGTAACATCATATTGTATTTTTGTCAAGCTTTTCTCTAGTTCTTCCTTCGATTTCTTTGTATATTTTTCCATCCAAATCACCTCCCTAGCGGAATGAAATTCAATTCTATTTGGCTCTAGTATAACACAAAACTGATTAATTATCATAATTTACTTTCCTCTATTTTAGGTTGAATCATAATCATTCACAATTTTTATCTAAGTTTTATGGACAACTATCAGCCATAATGAAAAAATCGATATCTATCATTTACAATAATAAACATAAAAAACATAACTTTCTTCTTTAAAAACATCATTGTCTGTATATGGTATATTCTGGATAATTAATTAGGAACCTTTGGTTATAAAAAGCCGGAGATGATTCATTCTCTGGCAGGAAGGATTCTAAAAATATAATGTATTGAAAGGGGAAATTTATGTTTAAGAAACACTGGTACAAAAAACTTTTTTGCCTGCTTGTCATCGCTTGTATGATCACAAGTTCGGTATCAACGGTTAGCGCCGCAACCAAGACTACCAGCACACAGAAGGTAGTTTCAGCAGGAGCTACCTGGGTAGTAGCAAAAACCACAAATTTATCAGCTTTAACCATTGGTGAAGGTTCTAAAATCACCGCTCCTGGCAGCTATGCTGTAACTATGACTGTCTCAGGAGTAGAAACTGCAATAAAGCAAGGAAGCTATAAGGGAAATATCGTACTCACAGTCACTCCAAAATTCACTACAAACCCCTCCAGCTACACCGGCCGCGGTATAGATAATTATCGTACTGCTATCTACATTGACAAAACCGGCCTTGTAAAATCTCAATCCGTCCTGGCAGCTGTTAAGGGTAAGAACGTAACAAGTACAAGTGCAGAAAATATTAAAATCACTTCTAACAGCGATAATTTCACCGGTATCATGGTAAACGGAGCAGACTATACCATCAAGAATTCTACCTTTAACTTCAAGAGCAATAGCGACGGAAGTAATGTGTCCGACTTTAATGGTTATGGTGCTGTGGTAAGTGCTTATAACGATGCTAAGGTAACCTTAGATGATGTGGTGATCAACTCTTGGGGTGTTGCACGTTTATCCCTTTTTGTTGATAACTATGCTGATGCTTTGGTTACAGATTCCGAAATTAACGTATGGGGCGGTACGCTCTATGATGGCTATAAAAATAATGCTGACATGGCGACCATGGTTGCTCCTCCCTGGGTTCTTGGTATCACCGGCAATGCCCGTGGTACAAACATGATCGGCTCCTGCCCTTCTACCACTGTTGTAAGATCTGATGTAACTGCTAATCAATGGGGTGTACTCTCTACTGACAGCGGCTCAGACATGCTGTTAACCGTAGTTGACTCAACCTTAACTTTAGCTGGTAAAGATGAAAAAGATCCTTACAGCACCAATTACGGCAGCGGTTATGGTACCTATATCATCGGTGGTGCACAGGAATACTTTTATGGTGTAACCTTTAACGTAGGAACCTATGCTTCCATTTTAACTGGCGGCGATGCTGTCTATGCATCCTCCAGATTCAGCCGTCCCCTTAGTATTTATCCTCTGACTCATGTGGCTAACGGCACAACCATTACTGATTTTATGGGAAATACTATTGATGGCTATGATGTAGTAGCCTCTAAGACTCCTGAATTCACCGGAATTACTGGTTTTGGAAAAATTACAACCATCAATTCTGATGCTTTTGGATTCATGGCACATAACTCTGGCAGCTTAACGATAACCGACGATACTGTTGTTAATACGGATAATGCGACCTTCTTAATTAAGTCCGGTGATGTTGATCTTAATGTAAGTGATGGTGCTAAAATCAATACCAGTGACGGCGTAATTCTGCAAATGATCGATAATGATGACGCTATTGTGGGTGCAACCATGGTTGGCGGCGGCCCGGTATTTAATACCGATTTCTATGAAAAAGCAGGATATCCGGGTATAGATTATTCTGTTAACGTAACGACAGCAGGAAGAAATACCGTTAACTTCAATGCAGAGGATGTTACTCTTAAGGGTAATCTCTACAATGCAACCGGATATTTTGGCGGCAATGGAACTACAGCTAATCAGGCTGCTGATAAATTAAACGTATC
>JAQZBD010000236.1 GCA_029239235.1 Herbinix sp. | reverse complement strand
GCAGATTTCTATGATGTTGTGGAATCAACCTATCCTGATATTACAGTTAATAGATAGGTAAAATATTCTATTAGGGATGGAGGATTCTAAGGAATCCTCCCCCTTTGTTCATAACAACGTAATTTATCGCAACGCGTAAAGTTTGTTGTATAGAGTTGGAGGAAACAGATCATGATGAATAGTAGAAAAAGCAATAAACTTGGTAAAAGAAATCATATGGCATATCTATTTATCATACCTTTCGTAGTAACATTTCTGATTTTTAGTGTATACCCGGTATTTCGTACCTTATTCTTAAGTTTCACTAATTTTAAAGGCTTTGGTACTCCGGAATTTGTGGGAATCGATAATTATACCCGTGTCATAGGAGATAAGTTCTTCTGGAAAGCAATGGGAAATACTACGAAAATTTGGGGTGTTAATATCGTATTACAGTTAGGTATTGCATTTCTTTTAACCGTTGTATTCAGTGATATAAAGTATAGAATGAGAGGTCTTGGATTCTTCCGGGCAGTCTTTTACTTGCCCAATATCATTGCTGCTACATCCGTAGCCTTTTTATTTAAATTCTTATTTGACTGGAGATACGGCACGATCAATCAATTGCTTGCTTTTGTTGGCATTAATAAAACCAATCCTATTGATTGGTGGGGAAGAGTTGATGTAGCACCCTATTTGGTAGGAACCATCGGTGCCTGGATGTGGTTTGGTAATTCCTTTATCCTGCTTATGGCAGGCGTACAGGGTATTAATAAGGATTTCTTTGAAGCGGCAGCAATTGACGGGGCGGGACGATGGAAGGTTTTCGGTAAGATCACGATTCCACTCCTTCGACCAATTTTGCTTTATGTAGGTATCACTTCCTTGATTGGTGGTCTTCAGATGTTCGACCTTCCCTTCCTGATTGGTGAAGGAGCCATTGGTAAGCCTTCCGGAAGTTTACAGACTGTTATCATGTACTTGTATAAGTTTGGATTTGAAACGGGTACACATCAGGTTGGATATGCCGCTGCAATTGCCTATACTTTATTTGCTATTATTTTGGTAATATCAGTGATTCAATTTAGGCTGATGCGTGAGAAGGAGGAATAAAATATGGCATATCATATTAAAAAAACAATTTTATATCTGGCATTAGTCA
Source organism: Herbinix sp. (assembly GCA_029239235.1). Lineage (GTDB taxonomy): Bacteria > Bacillota > Clostridia > Lachnospirales > Lachnospiraceae > Mobilitalea. The sequence goes on along the minus strand of JAQZBD010000236.1, from coordinate 4,730 downwards.
TATTAGGTTTAATCTGCTTCTTGCCGTTTATCTTAATGGTAGTCAATTCCACTAGAAGCGGTATTGAGATTATGACCTCCTTTACCTTTATCCCTAGTGATTATTTGAAAGAAAATTGGAAACTCGTATCCGGATTTTTCAACTTATTCCGAGGCTTTGCAAACAGCTTAATGGTAGCAGTACCGGCAACCTTGCTGACAGCTTACTTTTCGGCAATCACGGCTTATGCACTGGCGGTATACCACTTTAAAGGCGGTAAAATACTATTTCTTGTCATTGTTGTGTTCATGATGATTCCGGGTCAGTTGAGCTTACTTGGATTTTATAATCTGATCACCAAATTAAAACTCGTTAATTCATATATACCACTGATCATCCCTGCGATTGCAGCTCCTGGAACGGTGTTTTTCTTAAGGCAATACTTATTATCCGTGCTTTCTAAATCATTACTGGAAGCAGCCAGAATTGATGGAGCCGGCGAGATACATATTTTCCATAAAATTGTATTTCCGATCATGATTCCGGGTATTGCTACAATGTCCATCGGCGCCTTTATCGGTAGCTGGAATAGTTACTTAGTTCCGCTGATTTTGTTAAATACGCCCGAGAAATTCACCTTACCTGTTATGATAGCTTCACTTAATTCCTCACGAGACGTAGCAAGTAATCAGGGAGCAATCTACCTGGCAGTGGCAATCTCAGTTATACCGATCTTAGTGGTATTCTCTTTCTGCTCAAAATACATTATCAGCAGTATTTCGGCAGGCGCAGTAAAAGAGTAGTAAAATTTTGAAAAAAGTGACTATAACTTCTGGATAAAATCATATATACTATAGGTAGCATTATCAAATTATTAGACGTAAGAAGAATTTGTTTGGGTAATAATTGATGGTGAAAAACTGAGAGATAGAGAGAATGCTATGAGAAAAAATAAAGTGATCATTAGCCTTATCATCTGTATATTAATCATGTTAATCGGCTGTTCAGCCAAAGAAAACAATGAGATAGACAAGGTGGAAGATGGCGCACCTGCGTGGGAAAAATATGCGCAGGAGCCGATCACCTTTGATTGGTATATAAATTATTCCTGGTATACAACGCCTTGGGGACAGAATGCTGTCTCCAAGGTTATTACCGATGAAACGGGAGTTAGTATCAAGTTCGTGGTTCCAACAGGCAGCGAGGTTCAAAAGCTGGGTGCAATGATTGCCTCGGATACCCTCCCGGATTTTATTACGGTAGGATGGTGGGAAACGCAGGTACAGACCATGGTAGATCAGGATATGGTATATGCCTTGAATCTTTTGGCTGACCAATACGATCCATATTTTTATCAGGTAGCAGATGACCAGGTAATCGCCTGGTATCAAAAAGAGGATGGCAATCTATATGCTTACCCGAATTCCACTTATACCCCAAAGGATTTTGAATCGGGATTAAATGCAGGGAGCAATCAAAACTTTTTGGTGCGCAAAGATATTTATGAAGCGATCGGAAGCCCTGACATGACTACAACCCAAGGCTTTAAGAACGCGATTATAAAAGCAGAAGAAATGTTTCCTTCTGTAAGCGGGGAACCGTTGATACCCATAGGCTCGGATGAATTTTTTGAAGAGGGCTGTAATTCCTTTGATAAATATTTGCAAAATTTTTTGGCTGTTCCCTATGAGGTGGATGGTGTCTACAATAAGCGGTTTCTAGATAAAGATTACATAAGCTGGTTAAAGATGTACCGTGAACTGAATGAGCTGGGTTATTTATCAGAAGACATCTTTATTGATAAGCGTGCACAGTTAGAAGAGAAGATGGCTAAGGGAAGATATTTTTGTTTGCTTTACCAAGGAAGCGATATACAAGCTTCGCAAAAAACCTTGAATGCAACGAACCCGGAAAGTGTATATATAGCGGTGGATGGACCAAAGAACTCCAAGGGAGATGATCCGATTCTTCCGAGTACGGGTATTAATGGGTGGACGATTACATTAATTTCAAAGAACTGCAAGAACCCGGAAAGGGCGATTGCATTCCTGAGCTATTTAATGAGTGAAGAAGGGCAGAAAAAAGTATTCCTGGGTGTGGAAGGTGTTACCTATGATGTCGTTGATGGAGAATATGTAATAAAACCCGAGGTAGAGAAGCTTCTCAATACAGATCGAGCGGAATACGACCGCTTATATGGTGCGGATGACGCATATTGGATGCTTCAGAATAATGTTATGCAGGATCAATGGCTGGCAAAGACGGATCCCTTGATGAAATCTTTAAAAGATTGGACAATTCCCTACACTGAATATACAAGTCAGTATGATGTTGTGTTTGACGCTGACAGCAACTACGCACAAATTGACAAAAAAATTAAAGTGGAATGGGGAAAAACCTTACCGCTTTTGCTTTTAGCTGATTCCGAGGAAGAGTTTGATGACATTTTCGGGAGATATACCAATAAAATTAATGAGATGGGATATGACCGGTTAAATAAGGAATATACCAAGGTGATGCAGGAGTCAAAAAGCAAATTAGGTTTGAAATAAGGGATGAAGATTAGACGTTGGTTTTCGAAACAAAAACTGAATATTAAATTCACGATTCTCATCGGGATGATTATATTCATCCCGGTTTGCGGAATATTTACGTTGATATTTCAAAATTTAAAGGATAGCAACAGTAAGCAGGCAATTAGTAATATGAAAAATACAATGACTCAGATGCATGGCGTTGTCCAAAAGACTGTGGAGCTATGTAATACGTCTACACAGGTATTTCTAAATTACCAAAAGCTTAGTGATTTCCTTTTGATGCTTGAAAAAGACGAGGAGCTTGATACACTGGAGGTTTTAGAGTTCTATCAATATGATATTGGGATGCTTGAAAATGTAGTTAACTCCAACCCCTATTTGTATCAAATTCGAGTATATGCAGAGACGAATGACTTCCCTGAGATGTTTCCGATCCTGTTTCATCATAATAGACTAAAGGAGTTTTCCTGGTACAATACCTTTAACTCCGGTGAATGGCAATTTGATTATGCGGATACTATGTCCGATAATCCGGTAAATACCTCTGAGCATACGATGGGACTTATTACGACTTTAACAGATTATGAATATGAAGATATTGCAGTAATTGAAGTAGCGGTACGCATGGAAGAGGTATTCAATACTTTATTTCAATCGACCAATGATGATTGGAGCGGCTTTATTGATAAGGAGGGAACGATTTATAGCGGTTCTGAGGAATCCTGCCTTTGGGAAGATAAGAAAGAGGAGGTTGTAGGGGGAATTCTAAAGAACTACAGTAATGGTGATGACGGTGAACAGTATTATGAAACAGAGCTTCTGGATAAAAAGGTTATCGTTGGAATCCTGCCGGTAAAGGAGCTGTCAGGAACCTTCATCCGTATTGTCAGTATGGAAGATAGTTTGAAAACGGTTTGGAAAGCCCAATCGATCTATATGCTTGGTCTCGTAATCGCTTTTGTCTGCCTGGTTGGGCTGATTAATATTGTGGTAAAGGCGCTGTTGAAGAGATTTTATGAAATTCTGAATACAATTACAAGAATCCAGGAAGGTGAGTTAAACGTCAGAATTAATCGCTCCGGCAGCGATGAGATGGGTCAGCTGGGACGGGAGATCGATCTCATGCTTGATACCATAGACCGGTTGATGAATGAGAATTTAAGCAGAGAGTTATTAATGAAAAACTCGGAAATCAAAGCATTGCAAAATCAAATTAATGTTCATTTTATCTATAATGTTTTAGAATCAATCAAGATGATGGCTGAGATCGACGAAAAGTACGAAATTTCCGATGCTGTGACTTCTCTGGGTAAGCTGTTGCGCTACGGCATGAAATTCAGTGCTAAGAATGTTACGGTGGAGCAGGAAGTGGAATATATCAAGAATTATCTGGAGCTAATTAATCTAAGATTTGATTATCAGATTATATTAGCACTTAATATTCCGGATTTTATATACAAGCAGGAGATTCCGAAGATGACACTGCAGCCCATTGTTGAAAATGCGATTTATCATGGAATAGAGGAGCTGGCGGAGGATTCCAGTATCTATATCAAAGCGATTTTTGAGGATGAGGGTAATTATATGATTGAGATCACTGATTCGGGGCAGGGGATGAATCAGGAAACGGTTGACCATATTTACAAAAAAATTTCCGGAGAAATTGAATCCGGAGGCGGTAGTAGTAATGGAATTGGGTTAAAGAATGTACAAGATAGAATAAGAATTTCATTCGGCTCACAATACGGGATTAGTATTTACTCCAAGGAAAAGTGCTATACCAAGGTAGTTGTTAAGTTACCGATTACACATAGGGGGGCCTTAAACAATGAATAAGGTATTGATAGTTGAAGATGAGAAAATGATCCGTAAGGGCATTGTGGCGATGCTAAACCGAGCCCCAATTCCCATAAATGAAATGATAGAATGCAGAAATGGTGAAGAAGCATTAGAAATATTGCAGCAAACCAAAATTGATCTGATGATTACTGATATTCGAATGCCCAAAATGGATGGAATAACTTTAGTTAAGCAGTTGCAGGACTTGCCGGATAAACCAGCTGTTTTAGTGGTCAGTGGATATGATGAATTTAATTATGCGGTTGAGGCACTGCGAAACGGAGTTAAGGATTATCTGTTAAAGCCAATTGAGCGTGAAAAATTCTATAAAGTAATTATGTCCATACAGGAAGAACTTGAGAATAAGGAAGAAGA
>JAQZBD010000235.1 GCA_029239235.1 Herbinix sp. | reverse complement strand
GCCGTTAGATCACCTTCTCCACCCTCTAGCTTCTTCACCATTTCACCAAGACTCTGATTTACTATTTTCAGAGGCCGTATGATCGTAGTCCAGGAAATATAAAAAGAAATCACGGCAGCAATGAAAAATAAGATTGCCATTACCCAGATAATTGCCGTAGATCTGCTCACGCGGGAATTTATCAAGTTTTTTTCATGGTCAATACTGTCATTCAATGCCTTTTTAAAGTTATCTCCGGACTTTTTCATTGTAGCCTGCGTTTCCACAATAATCTGGTGATTACTTCTTATTTCTCCTGTTTCATTATTTTTTATATTGGCGATAAGGCTCGATACCTGCTCCTGATATTTATTAAAATCAGAGTGATATGGAGTATAAGCATCGACCAGACTATTATTCATTACTTTTTTTGAAAACTGCTCACTCAGGTCGCCAATTCTAGCAATATTATCGGAAGAACTACCAACGGAAGCCTCCAATGACTTTGTAATCTCATCCTTTGAGTTTGAACCACCTTCCAGATAACTCTGCATTTCCTTTTCTATGGCACCAATATTCTCGGTAAGTTTCACCTGCTCGGTTGTCATATTAATAAAGAAATCCGAAAAAAGGCTGGCGGATAATTGGACCTGAGAATTTGTAACTCCACTTAATGCAGTATTTAAGGTAAAAAGGAAGGTAAGAAAAATAAGAATAAATAAAATTCGATAAGATATAGATTTTCGCATATGTTCCCCCTGTCATATTTGTTTTTCATTTCTCAAATTCGACCTATTATATCACACCATTTGTTTCCAGCAATACAGATAGCGTAAATTGCTATTTTTTGTGCATAAATTGTATTAAATGAATAGAAATCATTGGCTTATTAGGTATTTAGTACTAACTCTATACAAAGAATAATATTTCACTATGGTAACGCTTCGAGATTTTAAGATTCAAAAAAAAATCTTTTAAGCTCAGAATTATCCGACCTTAAAAGATTCTTTTTAATAACTGTTTCTATTCTGTCTTACTACGGTAATGTGATGACCGTATCAAATAAATCTTTATTCTTCTCAATCTCACTCTTAGGTGCGACAACAACATAGTTCAAATTACTATTGATTTTTTCTAAATATCCGGCATAGTCCTGTAAATCTGTCACTGACACATTCTTTAAATCCGTTAATGCATCCAGCTTATCCTGCGTCGTAACTCCCTGACATCTGCTAAGCAAGCTTGAAAGTGCTTCATTAATCTCGCCTTTACTCTGGGTCGCAGTAGCATATGCCGACAATTTATAGTTTTCCAGTACCTCAGGCGTCACATACGGTATTACCGACTTCAAGAATTCATCCGTGGCACCAAGCGTCGTTAATGAAGTTACATAATTCGTATCCCTATAAGTATAGGCATAATAGTTATTGGCTGAGAAATATGCACCAACACCATAAGCGCCACCTTTCAGACGAATTTCCGGTGTGAGCATCATATTATTCAAGATACCTGCGATAGCATCTGCTTTTCCACTGATCGGAACTTCATTGGCACGTAACGCTCCGTTCACACATAGATATTGTACGGTGGAATTAATAATCCAAGCTTCTTTCGCAGCTGGCTTTGGCAGCGATAACGTTACCTTGGGATAGCTCTCGTTTGAAAGCTTACTTGTAAAAGCAGACAATTCAGCTGCAAATTTATTCTGAGCTTCTGCTTCACCGGCAAAGAGAACCGTCAGGTTGCTTCGGTTCAAAGCCTTTGTTCGAACCGCTTCCAGCTTCTGTACTAATTCCTTTGGTGCTGATTGAAGCTGTTTTTCCAGTCTTATTACGAAATTGTAATAATCTAACCCATAGAAATAATTATAATAGCGATAAGATGGGCTGGTGTAGCTTAAGGAACGATACAGTGCAAGATTTAAAGGCTCTGCAAACATACCTTGATACTGTGCTTTCAAATTGGATATGGTTCTGCTACCGTAAACTGAGATATCGGATATCTTGGACTGAAGCAATAGATCGGATACTAAAGCAAAGGTATCTGCATACTCATCCTCAAAGCCATAGTAATTTACACCTAAGACAGGATGGGCAGAGGAATCATTTTTATCATTCGCAAAAACTCCAAGAGATGTTGAGATTCCGTAAGCCTTTAAGGCTGTATCATTCTGAACCTGATTTTCCGTACGGGTTGCGGTTGCCATTCCATTCGTTAACATATCACTATAAAATTTTAAATAAAGTAATTCTTCTGCTGTTAGATGGCTGACATCAAAGGTTAAGTAGATGGAGCTTACAGAGTCAACGTTAGCGTCAGCGGTCTTCAGCTTTACTCCTCCTACCTCCCTTTCCTTCACATTTCTGTCTCTTACATCAGCCGTAAGCTCCTTTAAGGTGACTGCCTGAAGAGATTTTAATACCTCGGCAGAGGTGCTCTGAGTATTCCAGGTACTAAAATCTGTGGTTTTCTGTACCATCGCCTTAAGCTGCTTACTGTTCATTGATGATTTTTCTTTCGTGAGTTCCTTCGCTTTTGCCTGTGCATTTGACTCCAAGAGACCTGCCTTAGGAACTGTAACCGTTAAGGCTGCTGTTTTATTACTAACAATCTGCTTTTGAATTACCTTCTCCAAAATTTTATCATCCAATTGAGCAACAACTATCTTGTAATAATAATTGTAATCATAGAGTGGATCATTCATGATGTTATTGTACAGACTCATACTGGCCAAGCTTTCTACAGCTGAGTTACTATCATTTCCCAATGCTTTATCGAATTCAATAGATCTCAAAGATGCCTTCACTAATTCTGAATCCAAGCCATTTTTCACAACCTTTTTTAACTCTGTCAGAACTAGGTTATAGAAATCCATTTTCTTAGAGGGGTCTGCATTTGTTGCGATAAAATGTATCGTTGGCTGAAATGTATCCGAACCAAGAGAGATACGATAGGATTCAGCGATACCGCTCTTTTGCATTGCTTGTTTTAAAGCTGAATTATCCAGATTAAGTAAAGCAACTGCAGTACTCAGTGCAACATAATTCTCCTCTCCCAGTTTCTTCACATCACTTGCGGCAAAAACTAAATCAATGACAGCTTTATTCACTGTTGCTTCACCCTTTGCAACCGGGAAGGTATATGTCTTCTGTAAAAGCTTACTGAATGATTTTTGTGTATCTCTTTCCTCCGCATAGTTCTTCTTGCTGTAAGAGGATAGATAATTCTTATCAATCATTGTTAAGAAAGCTTCGTAGTCAACATCTCCGTAAAGCACCATAAAGCTGTTAGAGGGATGGTAATTCTTTTTATAAGTACTAAGAACTTCCTTATAGGTTAGTTTTGTAATCTGCTTCGGATCACCGCCGGAATTATATCCCTGATTACTATCTGGAAAAATTGCCTTTTGGGCATTATAATATGATGCCGTTTCGATGCTTCCCATATTACCCTGCATCTCGTTATAGACAATACCGTTATAGGTAAGGTCGGAGGATTGGCTCTTTAGTTCATAGCGCCAGCCTTCCCGTTCAAAGATTCTTTGATCCGATAAAAGAAGCGGATTGTAGACTGCATCCAGATAGATATCTGCTGACTTTAGCAATTGCTGCTCACTGGCAGAGCAGATGGGATACATAGTCATATTCTGATAGGTAAATGCATTAACAAAAGATACATAGGTGGTATTCGTTAAATCAAAGATAATATTACTGCTGGGATATTTTTTGCTCCCACCAAGCACGGAATGCTCTATGATATGGTTAGCACCCTTATCATTATCCGCCGGTGTATTAAAGGAGATTGAAAAGCCTCGATTGGTGTCACTGTTCTGAATCACAAGCATTGTGGCACCGGTCTTCTTATGTACAAATAAATATTGCCAGGCCTTATTGGCGGTATCATATCCGACCTTTGTTAGTTCAAATCCGGAGACAACATCACCAATCTCCGGCTCTGACTTTGTTTCTGTGGCAGTGGTTACTGCCTTCGTTGTGTCTGTAGCCGCTGAAACCATATTCAGTGGCGCTGCAACTGTTGTCAGTGCCAAACAGATTGCAGTAGAAATGACTAAAAGCTTCTTTTTCATACTTACCCCACTTTCTGTTATACGATTAAGTTTTGATTTATGCATGATTTGGCATACTACAAAGGATGCATAAATATTCCCTCTGGATAAGTCCCAAGGGCATCCTAATATTAACAGAATTGGGTTTTGTTTACAATATACTTAAAGATAAGTTAATTAAATTTTAATGATTCCTATTACTTACTAATTTAATATCATGTCTTACTCACTTTTCCCAGCCATAGAAAGCGCCTTCAACTCTTCACTAGTTAGTTCTCTATACTGCCCTTGTTCAAGAGTTTCATCCAAGTATACTCCTGCGATTGATACTCTCTTTAAATATGCCACGTAGCAACCCACTGCTTTCAGCATACGTTTTACCTGGTGCTTTCGGCCTTCCGAGATAGTGAGATATCCTGAAACTACTGACTGTTCATAGGGGTTTATCCTTATTTCTTTTCGATTTACGAAATTCATATTGTCTTTCAACTCCTGATATCGTCCTTGCTCCTTCACTTCGATCTTGATAGCCTTGGCCAGTTCTTCCTCATCACCGATGATAACTCCTAATTTCAGACTTTCCATCGCTTCTTCATCCAAGGTACCATAGGCCCAGAAAAAATAAGTCTTTTCTACATGTTGTTTCGGATGCATTAATCCATGGCTGAATTCACCGTCATTTGTTAACAATAGAAAACCTTCCGTATCCTTATCCAACCTGCCAACCGGAAAAAGCCCCTTTTGATGCTCGGGACTAAAATACTCCAAAACCGTTGGGTTCTCCTCATCCTTACGTGCTGTAACGCAACCGCTTGGCTTGTGAAACATAAAATAGATCTTTCCTAAATGTATCACCGCTTCACCAAGGTACTCAATGATATCATTATTTTCATCTATTTCTAAGGCAGGTTCGAGAACCGCCTGACCATTCACAGTTATTTTACCCGCTTTTACATAATTACGGACAAGCTTCCTTGTACCCACTGCCGCTTCAGCCAAATATTTATCTAGTTTCATATGAAATCCTTATCCTTGTATTATTAATCGCTTTATTAATTATTCCCGGAATCAATTATCTAAATTGTCTCACCCAATTGACATAGAAAAAGCCTTTACCAATGAATTTAGCAAAGGCTTTCTAACTCTGTTTTTCTTTCTAACATTTTTTAATCAATCTCAAAGGTACAATGAACTACGGCTGTAATCTCTTTCTCCAAGGATGATGTATCACTAATGCCGTAATCCGATATCTCATTTGAATATAGTGGTGTTATTTGCATAACACCCATATCTGCATAAGTCAGACCACCCAGTTTACTGCCTGCATTCTCAGCAATCATCTCTGCACGCTTTTTGGCGTCTTTTGTTGCTTCTGCAAGCATGGTTACTTTTAGATCCGCCAGCTTCGTATACATGTACTGTGGTTCATAGGACTGGAACTGTACACCATCATTAAGAAGCTCAGTTGCGTTTCTTGAAATATCAGTCACTTTATCAATCTCACCCGATCTAATGGTTACTGTTTGGCTCAAATCATAATAATCAATCTGGTTCGTGCTGACTCCAAACTCATTATAAATATAATAAGGTGAAGTTGTAATGGAGGAGAACACTAACTGCTCCTCGCTAATCCCCTGATTCAACAGATATTTTTTCACCTTATCCCGATCCGCTTCCAGCTTAGTATAAGCATCTTTTAGAACAGCGGATTGTGTATTAAAATAACCGCTCCAAACAATTAAATCCGAAGTAATCTGCTGCTTTGCCGAGCCAGTCACCACGAGATTCGTTCTGGTGCTTTTGACCTTTACAATTCCATTTACTGCAACGATCGATG
>JAQZBD010000234.1 GCA_029239235.1 Herbinix sp. | reverse complement strand
TCTTTCTTATTCTGCGTCATTATTTGCCCCTCCCTTCTGCTGTGAATGAAATACCTCCTGATAAATGGAATTATTCTGCATCAGCTCCTCGTGAGTACCAATAGCGTTTACAAAGCCGCCATCTAACACTATGATTTTATCCGCATCCTTAATGGAAGAGATACGCTGTGCAATAATAAACTTAGTGGTATTCGGTATCTCCTCACGGAAAGCTTTACGTATTAAGGAATCTGTCCTTGTATCCACTGCACTTGTTGAGTCATCAAGAATTAAGATCTTCGGTTTTTTAAGCAAGGCTCTGGCAATACAAAGACGCTGCTTCTGACCGCCGGATACATTGGAACCGCCTTGTTCTATATGAGTATCATATTTATCCGGAAAGTTTTGAATGAATTCATCTGCCTGAGCCAGCTTACTTACTCGGATTAACTCCTCATCAGTAGCTTCTTCACAACCCCAGCGAAGGTTTTCTTTAATGGTGCCGGAAAATAGTACATTTTTCTGTAATACCATGGCAACTTCATTACGCAGGGTCTTAATGTCATAATCTCTTACTTCCACGCCGCCAACCTTTACATTGCCCTGGGTTACATCGTAAAGTCTTGGTATCAACTGCACCAGAGTTGTTTTTGAACTACCGGTTCCACCGATGATACCTACCGTTTCTCCAGATTTGATATCCAGATTAATATCGGCAAGACAAATCTTGTTTACATCCTTACTATAGCTGAAGTTTACATTTTCAAAGGTTACTGATCCATTCTTGACCTCATATACCGGATTGTCGCAGTTATGTAAGTCACTCTCTTCATCCAGTATTTCAGCAATTCTTTCTGCGGAGGTTCTCGATATGATGATCATTACAAAAACCATGGACAGCATCATAAGGCTCATTAAAATCTGCATGGAGTACGAGATTATACTCATTAACTGTCCCGTTGTCATGGTATCCGAGATAATTAGCTTTGCAGAAATCCAGGAAATTAACAGGATACAGATATACATAGCGGATTGCATAATCGGTGCGTTAAATGCAAGAATCTTCTCTGCCTTAGAGTAGTCCTTATAAATCTGGTTAGATATTTTTTCAAACTTTTTAACCTCGTGATCTTCTCTTACGTAGGACTTTACAACGCGAATGCCATGAAGATTTTCCTGTACCATGTTATTCAAGTAATCATAAGTATCAAATACTCGTTCAAAAATAGGATGTGCATACTTAATCATCAGATATAAGCCTAGCGCCATAAACGGTACTACTGCCACAAAAATTAATGCTACTTTGGCATTAATGCTAAAGGACATAATCATTGACAGGATAATTAAAACCGGAGCTCGAAATGCCATGCGGATAATCATCTGATATGCCATTTGAACATTGGAAATATCAGTGGTAAGTCTGGTCACAATACTTCCTGTCGAGAATTTATCGATATTAGAAAAGGAAAAGTCCTGTACCTTGTAGTAGATATCATGCCTTAGATTAGCACAGAAGCCTGCCGCAGCCTTTGCCGCATAAACTCCGCCCAAAGCTCCAAAAGCAAGAGAAATCAAATTACATAGGATAAGTACCAAACCGATCTTCCAGATGACTCCCATATCTCCCTGATTGATGCCCTCATCAATCAGATAGGCCATCAAGAGAGGGATAACTACATCCATAATTACTTCCATACATACAAAGGTTGGTGTTAGGATCGTATCTTTTTTGTATTGTCTGATACACTTTGCTAGTCGTTTTATCATGTTTTCCTCCTCATTTTAGTTAGCGCACTAATTGTAAGCTAGCTAACAATATAGATAGAAATAATTTGTCTGAAACATCTTACAAATTATTCTACATTCTTTTTTATCTTATCTAAAATAACAAAAAATTGGTCTATCTCCTCTTTTGTTAAACCACTTTCTATATTGCTTTCCATCTCATGAATTGCTTTCATGGTAGCTTCATGGTTAGAAATTGCCTTAGGAGTTAAAACCAGTTTTTTTAACCTGGCATCATAAGAAACCGGTTCCCGGTATAGCAATCCATTTTTCTCCATCAACTGGAGTATCCCGGTGGCTGTAGAGCGACGAATTGTAAAATCTGCTTCGATATCTCTTTGAAATACATCTTTGAGATCACGTCGGTCATAGAGGTAGCCAATAATCCAGCCATGCATCCCTGTAAGCTGCTCCTGACCCTCTGTAGCTTTAATCGCAGCTATTCTTCTTTTAATCATATTTGATAGAATCTTAAGTTCAAATCCAATCGCCCGGTGATGATCCATTCTATTATTTTCCATATACACCTCAATTCTGTTAGCAAGCTAACAACTATGTTAGGTAACTAACATTATAGCAAAATAAGAGGAATTCGTCAATAATTTCTTTGAATTTTTGAATCAAAAAGTTACTTTTCACTCCTACTACAATTGGAACAAATCTCAACTCCTATCATCTTCCATTGGCAATCTTACGATAAAAGTACTTCCTTTTCCAATCTCACTTCTTACGGTTATACTGCCCTGACATAGCTCTATGATACGTTTTACTAAAGGCAATCCCAAACCGTTTCCTTCTATTGAATGGGAGGTTTCTCCCTGATAGAATTTATCAAAGATATGCTTCATCGTATCCGGATTGATTCCGATACCCTTATCTTGAATTTCAACAATAGCATCCTTGTTTTTCACATAACATTTAATAATAATCTCACTATCCTCAGGACTGAATTTAATCGCATTTAAGATCAAATTATTCCATACATGGGACAGCATTTCTTCATTTGATTTATATTGAAGATCCTCTAGCTGCAGATTCAAGTCAACCCGTTTTTTACTCCACTGCTTCTCTAGCAGCAAAACGCATTTTCTCAGCTGTTCATCGAGATAAAACTCTTTCTTATCATTGATAATCTGCTGGTTTTCCAGCTTTGTCAGCAAAAGGATATTGGAGGACATATTTGTTAATCGCTCAGATTCCGCAATGATAATACCTGCATATTCCCTTTTTTGATCCTCTGTTAATGTATCTTTTAGCAGCTGCTTTGCAAATCCTCTGATTGACACAATGGGTGTCTTAAACTCATGGGAGAAATTATTAATAAAATCCTGGCGGAACATCTCGATCCCTCCCAGCTCCTCTACCATAGTATTAAAATTATCCATCAAATCCGCCATCTCCGTATTCTTCTTTTGCTTCTTTACACGAACAGAAAAATCACCGGTTGCAACGATTTGCATAGCTTTAATCAACTCATTTGCTGGTTTTAGTATCTTCCTTCCTACTATTACGGACAGGCAGGTACCCACAATCAAACTGGCCAACATTGCTAGTCCAGGTACAATATAGGGTCTAAATACATTGTCATTGATGAATCCAATATAATATAGAACAATCATTCCTATTATACAGATCAGATTGGAAAAGAACATAATAAGAAAAACCAATGTGAACATCAAAAAATTAAAGGATAATGTCTTTTTCATTCTTTCTTCACCGCCTTATAACCTAATCCTCTCACCGTTACAATTTCAAAGTCTTCATTCTCTTTTAACCGCTCACGAATGCGGTTTACATGTACATCAACGGTTCTTTCATCGGTATCACTGTCCATAGACCATAATTCATCCATTAATTGTCTACGGGTAAAGATCTTATTTGCATAGGACAACAGCTTATATAATAACATGAATTCTTTGTTAGGAAATTCAATTTTCATCCCTTGAAAATAAGCACACAGCTCATCATACTTTAGTACCGTATCCCCTACTACAAGCTGATGCTCATTTACAATCTGAGACCTTGTAAATTCATAGCCATCCATTCGGGGCATCATAATATCTAAAACAATTAAATCTACATGTAATTTATCTAGCATTTCCAGTGCTTCAATCCCATCCTTAGCAAGAGCGGTTTCATAACCGTTCTGCTCCAGAACCGTCTTCATTAACTTTCTGGTATTGGGATCATCTTCTACAACCATGATGTGGAACATTATGTCAAGACCTCCTTAGGTTCAAGCTTTTCATCATTGTAACATTTATTTGTCCATTCTCAAATACCATATGCAATATTTTAAGTCCGGTTTATAGACCGGATATTAATAAAAGGGCAGAAATCTTATTTTTTATAGTAAGTTTATGAAGATAAAAAGTTTATAAAAATTCATATTGTTAATAATTAGTTTAAATACCTTTGTTATTCTGTGCCTATTCTGATCAAAGGAGGATGCAATATAATGCTGAAATTACAAGGAATTTACAAAGAATATCAGGCGGGCGATACTACCGTCCATGCCTTAAAAGATATTAATATTGAATTTCGTAAAAATGAATTTGTATCGATCCTAGGACCCTCTGGCTGCGGTAAAACTACGCTGCTAAATATTATCGGAGGCCTGGATCGTTACACAAGTGGAGATTTGTCCATCAACGGAAAATCTACCAAAGAATTTAAGGATACCGATTGGGATTCCTACCGTAACCACTCCATTGGCTTCGTATTCCAAAATTACAATCTGATCCCCCATCAAACGGTTCTTTCAAATGTAGAATTAGCCCTAACCTTATCGGGAGTATCTAAGTCGGAACGCAAACAGCGTGCCATTGATGCTCTCACTAAGGTAGGACTTGCAGATCAAATTTACAAAAAGCCAAACCAGATGTCCGGTGGACAGATGCAGCGTGTAGCTATTGCCCGTGCACTTGTGAATAATCCTGAGATTCTTCTGGCTGATGAACCAACCGGTGCTCTGGACTCCGAGACCAGTGTACAGATCATGGAGATCTTAAAGGAAATTGCCAAAGAAAAGCTGATTATTATGGTTACTCATAATCCGGATCTTGCAAGGGAATACTCCACAAGAATCATCCGTTTATTTGACGGTAATGTGAAGAGCGATTCTGACCCTTATGTGGTTAGTGAATTTTCCAGCAAATCCATAGAAAAGGGCAAGAAATCCCATTCCAATGAGAAAAGGGCAATGTTGCAGAAAAGATCAATGTCCATGTTCACTGCCTTGTCCCTATCCATGAACAATCTGATGACAAAGAAAACAAGGACTTTTATGACTGCCTTTGCCGGGAGTATTGGTATCATTGGTATCGCTCTGATCCTGTCCCTCTCAAATGGTATCCAAACTTATATTGATAATGTGCAAAAGGATACCTTATCAGCTTATCCAATCTCGATAGAGACAGAATCAGTTGATATGACCAGCCTCATGAGCTCCATTGTCTCTAATCAGGATAAAGACGTTACACATGATCTTAATAAGGTCTATTCCAATCCGATTATGGGTAATATGATGGAAACTATGGTAGAGGAAGTCAATACAAATAATCTGGAGTCCTTTAAAAAGGAACTTGACCGCTCTGACAGCGCAATCACTGCCCATGCTAGTACTGTTCAATACGGCTATAACCTTGATTTGAACATCTATTCTTCGGATACCTCCGATGAAGTCACGCAGCTAAATCCAAGTGCTATCTTTGACTCCGTTATGCAAAGCCCCTCCTTTCCAGGTATGAGCTCCATGTATTCCAGCCAGCTTCAGGTATGGGAAGAGATGCTTGGCAATCAGGACCTGTTGGATTCACAGTATGATGTTCTGTCCGGACGCTGGCCTTCTGCTTACGATGAGGTAGTGCTTATGGTCGATGAGAATAACGAAATCAGCGATATTATGATGTACGCCCTTGGCCTAAAGGATCCGGAGGAAATGGAAAAGGTTATGTCCGCTGCCATGAAGGGCGAAGTTTATGAAACAAATGCTGATGTGGACTTTACCTTTGATGAGCTGCTTTCTAAAACCTTCAAGCTGATACTTCCCTCTGATTATTACAAATATGATGAAACCAATAAAATCTGGATGGATATGAGAGAAAATAAGACTTATATGACTGACCTCGTGGATAAAGGTGTAGATCTTAAAATAGTAGGGATCATCCGTCCTAACGAGGATGCTGTCTCCACTTCTATGTCCGGGGCAATCGGCTACACCAGTGCTTTGACTGATTACGTGATAAACCATACCAACGAAAGCGAGATCGTAAAGCAGCAGTTATCCACTCCAGAGGTGGATGTTTTCACCGGAATAGAATTCAGTAATGGTGAAGAGAAAGAACTTACCATGGATGACGTGAATGCATATATCGACACATTGGATGAAGCTACAAAAGAACAAACGAAGACCTATATATCATCCATGCCTGAAGATCAGGTTCTTGATATGTTTAAGGAGCAGATCACCGTACCTACCACGGATGCCACTTACGAAGGTAATCTTGAGACTCTGGGTATCGTGGATATAGATACCCCTTCTACCATTAATTTATATGCCTCCTCCTTTAATGAAAAAGAGGCGATTGCCGATGCCATTCAAGATTACAACAAGAAAATGACAGAGGAAGGCAAGGAGGAATATGTGATCCAGTACACGGATATCGTTGGACTCATGATGTCCTCTGTAAGTTCAATTGTTAACGTCATATCCTACGTATTAATCGCCTTTGTTGCTATTTCCTTAGTGGTTTCTTCCATTATGATCGGTATTATCACCTACATCTCCGTTCTGGAACGAACCAAGGAAATTGGTATCCTTCGATCCATTGGTGCTTCCAAGAAGGATATCTCCCGTGTCTTTAATGCAGAAACTTTAATCGTTGGATTTGTATCTGGCTTACTGGGTATTGTAATTACTATCCTGCTAAACCTGCCAGTAAATATGATCATTAAATCTGTCTCCGGTATATCCGGAGTATCTGCCTCCTTACCGATCGCCGGAGGGGTTGTCTTGATTCTCATCAGCATGTTCCTTACCCTGCTTGGTGGATTCATTCCTTCAAAGATTGCAGCTAAGAAAGATCCGGTTGTGGCACTTCGTTCGGAATAATATTAGAACCTTACTATTCTTTTCCTACTCATACAGATTCAGTAAAAAAGTATCGCTGCAAAACTTTCCTTATTGGTTTTGCAGCGATACTCTTTTGATTCATTGCTTACGCATCTTTTGATAAGAACATCCTTCCTTTAAAGCTTCACCAACAGCGATCATTTTTGAGGTATCACCAATCAGTATAGCTCCTACCAACTTCTCCTGCAGGAAATAGTACTTTTCATACATCTTTTTCTCATCATCCCGATACTCAATTGTTTGATATGCTTTGCTGGGCAGTTTACCATTATCACCTGCGGCATACAAAGCGGTATTCATTCCTTCAAAGGTTAATGCCGCCGGTACCTGCTGATATTCCAGTAAATCACCGGCAGCATTGGCACCTGCAACCTTACCCATCTCTGTCGCCTGAGGCCAGATGGCATAATTTACTCCATTATATACGGCACAATCACCGCAAGCATAGATGTCCTTCGCATTTGTTTCCATCTTTTCATTAACAACAACTGCACGATCAATAGTAATTCCGGACTGACTTGCCACATTCGTATTAGCACGGACACCGCAGGATACAATAACCAGGTCAGCAGGATAAATTTCTCCGCTTTCCAGTTTTACACCGGAAACAGTATCCCCACCTGTAATCTCTACAATCTTTGCATTAATACGAAACTGAATTCCCACGCCCTGAATAATCTCTCCCATCAGAGTACCTGCGGCATCATCAAGCTGACGAACCATCAGCTTATCCGCTACCTCCAGTACTGTGACAGCTGCTGATTTACTCATCTCCCAGGCAGCTTCAAGACCTAATACACCTCCGCCAATGACTACCACATTTTTAACATTCGATTTCATTTCTCTGATTTTATTTACATCCGCTATATTTCGAATTGCGATTACCCGGGGCTTGCCGGCTCCATTGAAGGGTGGGATAAAACATTCCGCACCAAGGGCATAGATACATTTGTCATAGACGATCTGAGTACCGTCCTCTAAAATAACCTTCTTATTTTCTACGTCAATACTTTTCACCTGAGAATTCAGTATATTTTGTATCCTGTTTCGCTCATACCAATTTTCTTCATGAATCGCTATTTCCTTCACATCAGTCAGCGTACTTAAGGATTTTGTCAGCATCGGGCGATTATAGCTAATCACTGCTTCGTTCGATATCATCAGTATAACTGCCGTCTCATTTCTTTCCCGGATCGCTTCTGCTGCACTGACTCCTGCAGCACCATTTCCAAGAATGACAAATACCTCCTCTGTGTTCTTTTTGTATTCCACCGCTTCTACTTCAACAGGTGAGAAAAAATCACTTCCAACCCCACAGACGGGGCAATTCTCAAGGGCAGAATCAAAAATTTCTCCACAGACCATACACTTAACCAAGGTTCTGCTGCCTTTTGTTAATTTTACATCCTTCTCATTGCTTGTCTCCATTGAAATACCTCCTGCTATGTATGTATTCCGTATTATAACTGATTTCCTTTCAATTTTCCAGAATAATGCATGAAATAAATTCCAAAAAAGCCGAAACATTAGCAGCGGTAAAACCTGTGTGTCGTCTTACTGCCGCTAATGTTTCAGCTTCGCAGGATCTAGTAAACTACACTAAGCTTCCACAAACCTCTTTTAATATTTCGATAAAGGTTTGCGATGTGAGAGAGCTATGCTTTTTCTTATTGTAAATAAGGTAATACGGGTAATCATAATCGAATCCTTTCACCTTCAATTCCTTTAATAAGCCTAGATCAAGCTCCGATTTAACTGCGTAATACGGCATGATTGAGATTCCCAGATTTGCAAATACAGCATGCTTAATTGCATCAATACTGCCAAGATACATAGCAACATTCTCCGGTAGCTTAGCCAGTTCCCTGAACATTCGATAGGAGGTATAGAGCTGTGAGGTCTTTTCATGTACAACAAAGCTTTCATGCAGCAGATGCTCAAATGAAATTAGTTTTCTTTTTGTTAAGGGATGTTTGTCCGATGCTACTAATACTAATTTGTCATTTAAAATTTTTTCAACATAAACTATTTCCTGGTAATTACATATTCCACCGCTTACCGCGACATCCAGGCTCCCATTCTCAATCATAGCTGTTATCTCAGTGGTATTGGCAATGTGCAGATTATAGGTTACAGAAGGATGCCGTTTCTTCATTTCACCAATCACATAGGGTAATATATAGGTACCGGGGGTATTGCTGCCGCCTAGATTAATGGTTCCCCCAATATACTCATCGGAATTTGTAATGTCCTTCTCCATATCCTCTACCAATTCAAAAATCTTCTTGGTATGCTCATATAACCTGAGACCATCTTCACTGAGATAAACCTTATTTCCAGATTTATAAAACAATTTCAGATCTGTTTGACTTTCTAATTTCTTGATTTGGATTGATAAAGCCGGCTGTGTTATGTGCAATATTTCCGAAGCCTTTTTAAAGCTCCCCTGCTTTGCTATCGTATTAAACAGTTCAAGATAGTGTAAATCCATATTGTCCCCTCGCCCATTTATTGTAAAAGCATTAGTTTTGTTTATGACCTGCATTTATAATATAAATTCGCAGGTTTGGTTAAAATGTTACTGGACCTTATAAAACACTTTACACGCAGCAATGAAGAAAAACAAGCTTAATATTTGCTATCTCATTAAAAACATGCGTAACTATTAATATCTATATAATTAATATCTATATAAAAAGCAAAATTTATTTAACTAAAAAAGCAAATTTATTTAACCAAAAAAAGCAAATTTATTTAACCAAAAAAAGCAAATTTATTTAACTAAAAAAAGCAAATTTCTAAAAATGCAAATTTCTTTAACTAAAAAAGCACAATTATTTAACTAAAAATCCACAATGAAAGTCAGGTGTTAGCTATTAATATTCTAGATTTATTTCAAGGCATCGGTACTATGTTTATTCAGGAGCCAATTATTGTATTATTTCGTATCCTATTGATCTGCTTAGGTATCCTGCTCGTTTACCTGGGAGTGAAAGGGGTATTGGAACCACTCATTATGATCCCTATG
>JAQZBD010000233.1 GCA_029239235.1 Herbinix sp. | reverse complement strand
AATCATGGAATTTAATAACATAATTATGACAACTTTATGAGAAGTAGATCGTTTTTGATAGATAGCGTGATAGATAGTATTAGATAGATAATAGGAATAGATAAGACAAAATTATTAAAGTCTGTAGATAACAAGTGGAGGTATGTGGATGAAAGTACTTATCGTAGAAGATGATGTGGATATTAACCGGCTGCTAGGCCGGTATCTTGAAAAAGAACATTACCAAACAGTTGCAGCATTTTCAGGAACTGAAGCAAGACTACAGCTCTCCATGAATAGCTTTGATTTGATTCTTCTTGATCTGATGCTGCCAGGACTAACAGGAGAGGAATTAATTTCTGAGATAAAAGGAAGGGTTTCCACACCAATCATTGTTGTGTCAGCGAAAAGTGCATTAGAGGATCGGGTAAAGCTTTTAAAAAACGGAGCAGATGACTATATAACGAAGCCTTTTGAACGGGACGAGCTCCTTGCCAGGGTGGAAGCAGTGCTTCGAAGATGCAATAAAATGACGACGGAACCAAAAGACAGGGATTTATCCTTTAAGCAATTAGTACTGAAGGAATCATCCAGAGAGGCTTTGGTTAAGGGAACTCTGTTACCCCTCACAGCCCACGAATTTGATATCTTAAAGCTCCTGGTGCAAAACCCGGAGCGGGTATTTACAAAGGAGCAGGTTTTTCAGGAAATCTGGAAGTCCGGATATTATGGAGAAGACAATACCATCAATGTTCATATCAGTAATATTCGAAAAAAAATTAAGGATTTTGATGATAACTCCTATATAAAAACTGTATGGGGCATTGGCTTTAAACTGGATACTATATCATAAAGGGCAAAAGAGAAGCCTTTTTTCTGATCCGTAAAAGAAGTGTGTTTATAGTAGAATTCTGGTGATTTAAAAATAGAGAGACAATCTTTATACTTTCTTTAAGTTTGATTAAGTACTAATTAAGAAATAACCACTATACTGATTACTGTAGAAATGCTCATAACTGACAAGGTAAGAAGACCTAAAAAGAGAAAATGAGTTAGAAGAAATTGAAAGGAGTAATAAGGTGCGAGAGGTTATTTTATCAACAAACAGTCTGATAAAAAAATATAAGGATATCAGCGCAGTCGATCAAGTCAATTTAAAAATACATCAAGGTGATATCTACGGATTGGTAGGAAAAAATGGTGCGGGAAAAACAACATTATTAAGAGTCATAACAGGGCAGGCATTTGCAACAGAGGGACAGATTAATTTATTCGGAGCGTCCTCAGGAGAGGCCTTGAATCAGAAGCGAAAACGCATCGGATCAATTATTGAGATTCCCAGCTTCTATTCCTATATGACAGGGAAACAGAATCTGGAATACTATCGTATCCAACGAGGAATTCCGGATAAAAGATGCGTCGAGGATGTATTAACAGAAGTTGGGCTTTCAGAATCAGGAAATAAAAAATATAAAGATTATTCACTGGGGATGAAGCAACGCCTGGGGTTGGCATTGGCCTTGATGAATCGACCGGAGCTGTTATTACTGGATGAGCCTATCAATGGTCTGGATCCCTTTGGTATCGTTGAAATCAGAAACCTGTTACTGAAGCTAAATAGAGAAAAGAAAATTACGATACTGATATCCAGCCACATACTATCCGAGCTTTCTAACCTGGTAACCAGTTATGGATTTATTGAAAAAGGGAAGTTGGTAAAACAGATTACCAGTGAGGAGCTGGCGAAGGAAAGTAATCGATATATAGAGCTTAAGGTTGATAATGTGGAGGCAATGACAGCGTTGCTTGAGGTTAAGCTAAATTGCAAAGCCTACAAGGTAACTCCGGACAGGACACTGCATATCTTTGATTATCTGGAACAACCGACTAAAATCAGTGAGTTGGCGGTCAAGAGTGGAGCATAATAGGAAGCCAGAGCCTTCAGAAGATAGGAGGAATAAAAATGCTTAGTTATTTAAAGAGTGAGTTCTATCGTTTACGCTATAATGAAGGAGGTTACCTATTTATTGCGGTTTGCAGCTTATTATTATTAAGTTCGAATATTGTTTTATTCGCAGTTAAGGCATCCGAGCCAACGTTTCCCTATGCGACCACATACTTTGCATTTTCCAGCTTTTACTCCAGCATTATGATTGTATTCTTTTTATGTATTTCAGTAGCTACCAGTGTGTTTGGCAATGAGCATTCCAATCATACTATGAAAAATAGCATTTCATATGGGATTAATCGAAACACTATTTACTTAGGAAAGCTGATTGTTGAAGTAGTATATGCGATGATTGCCTTTGTAATTATTACAGCAGTTGATATTGGGTCAGCATACCTACTATTAGAGAATTCCGGTATAGAGAATCTTATGATGTTATTTAAATCATGTTTTGTGGTAATGCCTCTTCTCTTATGCGCCATTGCTGTAACAAACTTTTTCTTATTTTTATTGGAGAGTAATGGTGCGGCAATCGGTGCCGTAGTGGGAGTACTATTAGCATTACCGTTGGTTAGCAATTTTCTTGGAATGAAGTTCAGGGTATTTACCGAACTATCTAAGTTCATGCCTTATAATATGATAACAAAAATAAATTATGATTATGATAAATTAGAAATGATCCTTCCCTGGAGTGGAATCTCAGGCTATTATTATTACTGGATCATTGGAATCATTGAAATAATTATTATTTCAGCGATTGGTGTTTTCTTGTTTCAGAAAAAAGAGGTTAAATAGGAAATAAAGGATACTGATTGATGAATGGATCGGAGGTTATTTGGATGCTGTATGTATGTCTGGGGTTAATGCTATTAGTTGTTCTGTTGTTGCTATATCTGATATTCCTTAGAAAAGCAATATCAGAAACAATTACACAGATGAAGGAGATTGAGCAGCAGCCGGAAAATAACCGACAGTTGAAAGCAATCACGGCGGATACTCACTTTCAGAAGCTATTAGCAGGGATTAATAAAATCTACCAGACCAGCCAGGAAGAGAGAATCATTTATCAGCATAAAGAAACTAAGATACGCAAAGACATTGAGAATATATCCCATGATCTGCGTACACCACTCACCTCGGTGCTCGGATATCTTGAGCTTATGGAAGACAGTAATACGGAAGAAGAGCGACAAGAGTTCTTGGGGATTATAAGAAAAAGAGCCAGATTACTGCAGAGCTTCATCCAGGATTTCTATGAGATGTCAATTGCAGAAGGGGATAATTACCCCATCCTACTAGAGAATGTGGAAGTTCAGAGCATGCTAAAGGATAGTATGGTAGCTTATTTTCATGAATTTGAGAAAAGGCATCTGGGGGTTTCAATTGAGTTGGCGGAGGATAGTTCGGTCTTTATCATAGCAGATAGAATACAATTTTGCAGGATTTTAAATAACCTGATTCAAAATGTATTAAAGTATGCAAAAGAGAGATTCATCTTAAAGCAATATGTATCACAAGGTTTTTGTGTAATTCAGTTTATCAATGATAGGAGTAATATTACTGAAGAGGATTTGCAGGTGATATTCGAACGCTTCTATACCGTAGATCAGTCACGTTCCAATCAGAGTACGGGTTTAGGGCTGACCATTACAAAGCTTTTAGTAGAGAAGATGATGGGACAGATAGAGGCACGTTTTGAAGGGGAGTTTTTTATCATTGAGCTTCGCTGGAAAGTCTGATGAAGGCTTGATGGCGAAGTGTCAGAAAAATAACATTTTATTATGTATTAGGATAAGTTAAAACGAGTGAAGAAAAAGCCAGAGGAACTAATCTCCCCTTGTAGATCGGTGGGGGATCAGTATCTCTGGCTTTTTAGACAGAAAATAGTCATGTTACCACGAATGTTACTGCAATATAAAAAGATAGCATGAAAGCATAATGGTCTATTACGGTCTTAGATAATATAATAATGTTTAATGGACTTTGAAGCTTAGGATTCCATTTTTATCGATAGAATCAACTTTTACAATTATCTTTTTATGGTATCCGTTCTCTATATACCCAACAAGAATTTCTTCCTGCTGCTCACCATGCTTATCTGTATAATGCAACTTAATTGCACCTTCTGAAAAATCATCTGGATATAATAAATTCATTTTATAATTATCTTTTGGTGGTATATTAGGTAGCTCAATTATTTTTTCTTTATTAGAATACATATACTTTATGTTGATATTTGATAATGTGGTGTCAGTCAGGTTTTGAATCTTAATGTAACTTTTTCCTCCTAGGATCAAGTAGAACAGGATAATAACTGCAATGATTGTTGTTATAATTACGGCAACAGAATATTTTTTGCTACGATTCATTTGAGTTCCCCTTTCTGAATTTATAAATGATAATATAGTTAGGTGAATTAGATGTGATATATTGAAGTTCTATATCATGAATGGTTTCTCCATGATATTATTAATATAAGTATAAGCTTGTTACGAAACATAGTAAAGGGGCGCATTTAGGTGGAAGCCAAAAAATGCATAAAAAGGATTGGCTTTACTTAAAAAACCCCTTGACATTTTTTCAAACATTGCATACTATTAATTATTAGAATATTTCATAATGCAAATGTATTGATGGAGAGGATTAGATAAGGGAAGCTTATCAGAGAGGATCACTCACCGGCTGAAAGGTGATCTAAGGCAAGCTTATTGAAGGTAGCTCCGGAACAGTATTTCTGAAACCAAGTGATTGGCGTGTAGGAGATATCGGGAAGTCCCGTTACAGACACAAGAGTTGAGTGACTAATTCTCATTATAATCATGTATGTTATATGATGTATGTAATTATTAAAGCTGAGAGCACTCATGAATAAAGGTGGTACCACGGTTCTTCGTCCTTTTTGGCGAGGAGCTTTTTTTGTGCCTGAAAATTGTAAGTTTGTAAGCTACGATACACAATCAATTATATTTTTGAAAGGAAGATACCAATGGAAAAAGAACTGGCGAAAACCTATGACCCCAAAAACATTGAAGAAAAGCAGTATCAAAAATGGATGGAGAACAAATACTTCCATGCAGAAGTAGATAGATCCAAGAAACCCTTCACCATCGTGATTCCGCCGCCAAATATCACCGGACAGCTTCACATGGGTCATGCCCTTGATAACACCATGCAGGATATTTTGATCCGATTCAAGAGAATGCAGGGCTATAATGCACTCTGGCAGCCCGGAACCGATCATGCAAGTATCGCAACTGAGGTTAAGATTCTGGAACAGCTGAAAAAAGAAGGCATTAACAAAGAAGATTTAACCAGAGAAGAGTTCTTAGAGCGTGCTTGGGAGTGGAAGAAAGAATACGGCGGTAGAATTATTTCCCAATTAAAGAAACTAGGTTCCTCCTGTGACTGGGACAGAGAGCGCTTTACCATGGATGAAGGCTGTAATGATGCGGTAAATGAAGTGTTTATCAAGCTTTATGAGAAAGGCTATATTTATAAGGGTTCCAAGATCATTAACTGGTGTCCGGTTTGTCAGACCACAATTTCTGATGCTGAGGTTGAGCATGAGGAGCAGGCAGGTCATTTCTGGCATATTAAATATCCTATCGTAGGAGAAGATGGCTTTGTAGAGGTAGCAACCACAAGACCTGAGACGATGCTTGGTGATACTGCGGTAGCAGTTCATCCCGAGGATGAAAGATATCAGCATTTGATTGGTAAGAATGTAATGCTTCCGCTGGTAAATCGTGAGATTCCTGTGGTTGCAGATAATTATGTAGATAAGGACTTTGGTACTGGTGTTGTTAAAATTACCCCAGCCCATGACCCTAACGACTTTGAGGTTGGTAAGAGACATAATCTTCCCGAGATTAATGTTATGAACGATGATGCGACCATCAATGCAAATGGCGGCAAATATGCAGGTATGGGACGTTATGAGGCTCGTAAGCTAATGGTATCCGAATTACAAGAGCTGGGTCTCTTAGTAAAAGTAGAGGATCATACTCATAATGTTGGTACTCATGACCGTTGCAAGACTACCGTTGAGCCATTAATTAAACAGCAATGGTTCGTTAAGATGGATGAACTGATTAAGCCTGCCATTGAAAACGTAAGAAACGGTGAAATCCAATTTGTACCGGAGCGTTTTGACAAGATCTATTTCAATTGGGCAGACAATATCAGAGACTGGTGTATCTCCAGACAGCTATGGTGGGGACATAGAATTCCAGCTTGGTACTGTGAGAAATGCGGTGAAGTTGTAATTTCAAAGACACACCCAACAGAAAGTTGCAAGTGTGGTCATGGCCACTTTAAACAGGATGAAGACACCTTAGATACCTGGTTCAGCTCAGCTTTATGGCCTTTCTCAACTCTTGGCTGGCCAAATAAAACAGAAGACCTTGACTATTTCTACCCAACAGACGTATTAGTAACAGGTTATGACATCATCTTCTTCTGGGTACTCCGTATGGTATTCTCCGGCTATGAGCAGATGGGCATGAAGCCTTTTAGCAAGGTATTAATTCATGGTCTAGTACGTGATTCCCAGGGTCGTAAGATGAGTAAATCTCTTGGAAATGGTATCGATCCACTTGAGGTAATTGATAAATACGGCGCAGATGCTCTTCGTTTAAGCTTAGTAATGGGTAATGCTCCTGGCAACGATATGCGTTTCTACTGGGAAAGAGTAGAATCTTGCAGAAACTTTGCAAATAAGGTATGGAATGCTTCTCGTTTCATTATGATGAACCTGGAGAAAGCAGCAATTCCGGCAGAAATTGATGAGAAGCTGTTAACTGTTGCAGATAAATGGATTCTTTCCAAGGTAAATTCCCTGGTGAATGAAGCTACCGAGAATCTGGAAGGCTATGATCTTGGTATTGCAGTTCAGAAGATCTATGATTTCGTATGGGAAGAGTTCTGTGACTGGTATATTGAGATGGTTAAGCCAAGACTTTACAGCGAGACCGATGAAACAAAGGCAGCAGCGCTTTGGACCTTAAAGCATGTATTAGTTTCCTCCTTAAAGCTGCTTCATCCGTATATGCCATTTGTAACAGAAGAAATCTTCTGCACCCTTCAGGAAATGTTAGGCCAAAAGGAAGCAGATTCTATCATGATCGCTGAATGGCCTGAATTTACTGAGAAATTTGCTTATAATGAGGAAGCAGAAGCAGTAGAGCTGATTAAGGAAGCAGTTAAAGGTATTCGTAACGTTCGTACGGAGATGAATGTTCCACCGAGCAGAAAGGCTACTGTAATTGTTGTATCAGAAAATGCAAAGGTAAGAAGCATCTTTAACGACAGTAAGGTATTCTTTGCAACCTTAGGCTATGCAAATGAAGTTCTGATTCAGGAAGACAAGGCAGGCATCTCCGAAGATGCTGTATCTACAGTAGTTCCAGGTGCTGTAATCTATATTCCATTTACTGATCTCGTAGATATGGAGAAGGAAATCGAACGTCTCCAGAAGGAAAAAGAGCGTCTTGAGGGTGAATTAAAGCGTGTTACCGGCATGCTGGCTAATCCGAATTTTGTGAATAAGGCTCCGGAAGCGAAGCTTGCAGAGGAAAGAGCAAAGCTTGAGAAGTATACGGATATGATGAGACAGGTCTCAGAGAGACTGGAACACTTCAGCAAGTAAGAAAACTTAGAAATTAGTATGATTTAGTGTAATATAAAAAATGCACCTCCAAATGTAAGTTAACAAACATACAATTGGAGGTGTTGTTATATCATGTTGAGAATTTTGGAAATATGATTATATACCAAAGTGACCATTAAAGTATCTATGGAATCTTCATTTGAAATTCATATGGGCATGATATAATAAATTTGATAACGAAAGTAAGTAGTGTACTAAAATTTAGAAAGGAGCCAAGATCAATGCAAAATCAACAATATTGTGTTTTATTTCTTGAAGATGAACCAACCATTCGAGAGGTATTAAAAGAATATATGAACATATCCAACTATCATGTGACTGAAGCTGAAAATGGAGATGATGCCATTGCTTTATTAAACAGAAATAATTATGATATTGCTGTGCTAGATATCATGGTACCTGGAGCCACCGGACTTGATGTATTAAGTCATATCAAAGACCACTATCCGCAAACAGCTACGATAATGCTTACTGCATTAGAAGATGAAAAAACGCAAGTGGATGCATTTAATCGTTATGCAGATGATTACGTAATCAAACCTGTTTCTCCGATTATTCTATTAAAAAGAATGGAAACAATATTAAGACGTACGAAACAAAATCGTTTAAAGCAGCAAGTTACCTTTGGGCTTACTTTTGAGGAAGAAGCTTATTGTGCTTGTTATAATGGCGAAGCTTTACCCCTTACATTAAGTGAATATTTACTATTACAAACTTTATATAAGGAACCAAACCGTGTTTTTAACCGAGAGCAGCTAATACTTCGAATTTTTAATGAAGATTATATTGGGAATGATCGTATCATTGATGCTCATATCAAAAACCTTAGAAAGAAACTACCTGTATCCTGCATTAAAACAGTAATAGGGATCGGGTATCAATTTGACAAAGAGGGGGCATCACATGAAGCTCATTCATAAAAATTTTCTCTATACTGCAATTATAACAAGTATCCTGACTATTTTAGTTCTTGGATATTTTGTTTTTATGCTCCCGTCTCTCTATGTGGATTATATGTCAAATGAAAACTATGACGCTATTGTTAAACAGCATAAAGGCTATCTCAAGGACGGTTCATACGAACATATAACAATTAAAAATCCTAGCTGTATTACAATCGATATTTCTTTTTCTGATGATTCATTTGTTATTGCAGGTAAGAACTTTCAAACTACTATTACACCAACCACCGATGAAATGAAAAAGCTTCTCTCAGATATAAAAAACTATGTAAACTCTAAAATCAATTCCTTTCAGGATGCGGATAAGGATATCAATAAAGATGTATTTGCAGACGAATTGGAAGAAAAAGTATCAGAATGGAAAGATACTTTTATGAAGCAGGCAACTTTTTTAGAGGAGATACCTTTTACATTACAGATGCAATCTGATTCTTCTTATTATAAAAATTATTGGGATGAGTCTTCTAATATTCACTATCTTTCGAACGATACACTTATTATAGAAGCTGGTGCAAAAAATGGTGAAAACCATTATACTAATTATATCGGGTTAACTTTTAATAATGACCGCATCGTCGTGTCATATCTCCCAACAATGACACCGCAAATGAATGAAATTACACCAATTGTAATTCACTCGCTGCCTATGCTTATGGCTGTCATTATATTCTTTGCGTTAGTCGTTTCTTACCTTTATTCGAAGGGAATCGTTGACCCTGTTATAAAATTAGTAAAACATACTGAAGCGGTAAAACGAAGCGGCGTTATTACAAATGCATCGCTTCCTGTAAAAGGTAACGATGAAATTGCCACACTCATTCATACTTTAAATGAGTTATATGAGAAACTAGATAAGAATTATCAAACCTTAGAAACTAAAAACAATGAATTAAATGAGAAAAATAAAAGTCAGGAAGTGTTTTTACGTTCGTCTTCTCATCAACTAAAAACGCCTATTGCGGCTGCCCTTTTGTTGGTTGATGGTATGATAAATCAGATTGGTAAATACCAGGATACGAAAACATATTTACCCGAAGTAAAAAAACAGCTTCTATCAATGCGAAAAATTGTAGAAGATATCCTGTATTTGAGCCGTAGTGAAGAAAATATAACACTTGAAACAGTGAATTTAAATATACTTGTTGTCAATCAATTATCACATCATCAAATCGCGTTAGCAGAAGGAAATTATAATTTAGTAACGGATTATTCTGACAATAGTTTCGTAACTACTGATTCAAATCTGTTGTCTAAAATACTCGATAATCTTATTTCAAATGCGATTGTTCATAGTAAAGAAGGTGCCACTATTACTATTTCAACGAGACTAAATCAATTAGAAATTCATAATAGTAATGCTCATATTGATGAAGACTTAATGCCTAATATATTTGAACCATTTGTAAGTGGAAATCATAAGGGAAAAGGCCATGGCCTTGGATTATATATCGTTACTTATTATGCCAATATCTTAGGAGCAACAGTTAAGATCTGCAATGTAAATGATGGCGTACTTACTAAAGTAATGTTTGATTCTGCTCATAAAGAACCTGCTACAGGTAAATAATCTTCCTACCGTCTTCATCACATCCATTCATTATCTACACAGTATCTTCATACGAGATTCATATCGATTTGATAAGATAATCGTGTAAAGAAAAGGAGATGAAAAACTTGTTACTAACAATTAATAATTTAAATGTTCAATACGGCAAAATGACTGCCCTAAATATTACAACTCCTATCACGATTGAAAAGGGAGATCGTATAGGTGTTATCGGTTCAAATGGAGCTGGAAAAAGCACATTGATTAAAAGTCTTTTAGGTATCGTAAATTATACAGGTTCGATTGACAGTACCATTACTCCACTTGATATGGCGGTACATATGCAATTCAATGAATATACCGATAGTATGGCAGTAAAACACATTATGGAAGCAATTCTACAAACGAAGATTAAGAAAGATCGAAAACTTCAAGAACTTATTTCTTATTTTGAATTCGAGAATTGTCTTAATAAAAAATTTAAGACTCTTTCTGGAGGACAAAAGCAACGGTTTACCATTATCTTAGTCATGATGCAAGATGCGCCACTTACTTTCTACGACGAAGTTACCTCTGGGTTAGATTTTGAAACAAGACAAAAACTTGTTGAAAAGCTAGTTTCCTGGTATCAAGACAAAGAAGCCAGTTTATGTGTCGTTTCCCATTACTACGAAGAATTAGAACAATTAGCAAATAAATTATTGATTCTTGAACAGGGTAATGTAGTCGCTTTTGGTGATAAGGATGAACTATTTAAAAAATATTGTGGTCGTGCCATTATCATAATAGATAACTCCGAAAAAAATCAATTATTAACAAGTAAATATTCTAAGCTGGCAGCACCGAATCATCTAATAGCTCTTGCTTGTAATACACAAGAAGTTGAAGCAGAAATCGCAACTTTATTAATCCAAAATAATGTGAATTACAAACGAAGTAATAATGATAT
>JAQZBD010000232.1 GCA_029239235.1 Herbinix sp. | reverse complement strand
TCCAGGATACCATCATTTCGACCCATTCAAGAACAGGAGAAGGAATTGGTTTTCTTGATGCGGTTCAACAATTATTAGTTAAAAAGTCTTTTATGACCGGCATTGCCTCGAAACCAGATTTCTTTCACTGGGATTTAACAGATATGAATCAATTATATCACCTGGCCAATCAGATTCCCATCTATCTATCAGAGGTTTTCCATGTTATGCCACAGATTCAGGATAATTACACCTATCTTCCAGCCATAAGACCGATTCAGATTTGCCTGGAATCCTACTTTTCACCGAATCATTTGACTCTTTACGATTACTTTACCATTATCTATGTTGTACAAGGTACCTGTACGATTTCTTTCAGCAATACGAAATATTCCTTAACCGTAGGTGAATTATGTATTATTTCACCCCATACCCCTCACCGTGTTTATGTGGAGCCCGGTAACCTTGTAGTAGATATCATGTCTGATCCGCAGCACTTTGAGAATTACTTTTTTCATTTGATTTCGAAAGAAAATGTTCTATCGGATTTCTTTCGAAATTCTCTCTATCGAACCAAGCAGGAGTATTTATTATTCCATATGCCGCTGACGAGGGACGTAAAGGGCATCATACAGCATTTATTTCAAGAATTTGTTTCCGGCGAACAATTCTCTACGGAAGTTTTTCATAATTACCTGCAAATTTTCTATGCCACGATCATTCGCAGTCATGATACTACTTATACCTACTATGAGGCTGAAAAGAAATCCTCGCCAAGCACAGTAATACCTGCCATCTTGAATTACATTAACAATAATTATCGTACCCTTTCGCTAGAGGCATTGGCAAACCATTTTCACTATATTTACTTTGTAATACCAGCTTAAGTGTTGAAAAAATATCTGAGCTTGTGGGTTATCATAGTGCGGATCACTTTACTCATAGCTTTAAGCTTATGAATGGCTTATCGCCGAGAGCTTATCGGAAAACGAATAAATCTGATGTAAGGTAATAAGAGACAGCTCCAAAGAAAAAAGTAATTATGCAAAAGTTACTCTTCGTGGATTGGGTTAGAGTTCAATTATAATGAAATATTTATCTACAGAATGCTTACTTGTATGTTATAACATATTATAACTATTTTCACTTTACATTGTATCTTTGTCTCATCATCACACAACAGGAGTTATCACAAATGAATATGAAAAAAGCATTTATATTGGGCATAATCGGAGCTTTCTTTTTTGCCTCTTCTTTTCTATTAAATCGGAGCATGCACTTATCCGGCGGCAGCTGGATATGGAGTGCCAGTCTTCGGTATTTATTTACCTTCCCAATTATGGCCTTAATACTTTGGAAGAAGCACGGTTTCCAGCATGTTCATCAGGTCATTGCATTGAATCCCTGGAAATGGCTGGTTTGGAGCAGTGTAGGCTTTGGGCTTTTTTATGCTCCTTTGACATTTGCAGCAGATTACGGTGAATCCTGGATTATCGCAGCCTCCTGGCAGGTAACGATTGTGATGGGAATATTAATGGCTCCTTTATTCCATAGTCGTATCGCTGTTAAAAATTTATGTGCCTCCAGTATTATTTTAATTGGTGTTTTTCTACTGCAAATGCCTAATATCGGGAACCTGCAACTACATACAACCATACTGACATTACTACCTATCCTGATCGCTGCCATAGCTTATCCTTTGGGCAACCGTAAGATGATGGAGGTCAGCAGAAATCAGTTATCCACCCTTGAGCGCACCTATGGAATGACCTTGTGCAGCTTACCTTTTTGGTTGATATTATCCGTATTTGGAGTAACGAAGGTTGGTCTGCCCTCCGTCGGGCAATCCCTACAGGCCCTAAGTGTTGCTTTATTTTCTGGTGTAGTTGCTACTTTATTATTTTTTAAAGCAACCGATTTAGTAAAATCAAACCAGAAGCACCTGGCTGTAATTGAGTCCACACAAGCCGGGGAAGTAATTTTCACCTTATTAGGAGGCATCTTATTCTTAGGTGATGCTTCTCCTGATTGGATAGGCGGTCTAGGAATCTTCCTGATTGTATTCGGTATGATTTTGAATAGCCTGCTTTCATCTTTGAATAAAAAAAGAGTTTGTTCAAGATGCAAATTATAAAGCACCTGAACAAACTCGTATGTACTCATCTTTAATTATTATGTGAATTCTTCATTCTGACCAACTCAATCGCTTCTTTACCTGACATATGATCAATTGAGAGCTCTATCAAGCATACTTGTTTGAACTGACTCTCAATTACCTGCTGCCGTCCTTGCACCTGATCCGGCGAATATCTTGCTGCTAACATTACAAGAGCACTTCTCTTTTCTGTTTCATCATCTAAAATACGTGCATTACCAAAGACAATGACACTGCGGAAGTAAGATGTGTATTCCTCTGGAACGACCTTGTCTTGATCGATTACACAAAAGGATACCTTACTATTTCTTTCAATGGCATCTAATTTATGTCCACTTTTGGCACAGTGGAAGAAGATTTTTGAATCATGGTACACATAGCTAAGGGGAACGGCATAGGGATAACCCTCATCTCCGTATACAGCCAATACACCTGATGTTCCATTATTAAGAATCTCGATACTCTCTTCTAAAGATAAAACCTGTTTATTACGACGCATTTCTCTAAACATATAGACACCTCTTTCATAAAAATATGATACATTAGAAACTGATCTACTGAATTAAAAAAACGCCTTATGCTCATTCCTTCAAAGGCCTAATGGAATGAATAACAGACGTTTACCCGGCGGTAATTTCAATATTGTTGTAAGTATATCATATCTTCTATAAAAATCAAGATTAAATTATTACTCTGTAATTTCTATGATTAAATTATAATCATTTTTTCATTTAATTTGTAATGTCATTTATTTCAAGGCTCATGACATATGAAATGCGTCCAAATAACTTGCTATCCCAAACCACCTTTACTAAAACAGACCTTTAAGCACAAAAAAGATGATTGGTACAAGTAATGCAGGTAGCATATTTAATGCCTTGCCATCTTTTATCTTTAGAATACTAAGCCCCGATATAGCAATCAATACTCCTCCGACAATGGATAGCTCTGTCATTAAATCGGCTGAAAAGAAGGAGTCTGATAAATAACGAGCGATCAGATATATTCCGCCCTGCCATAGAAATAAAACTGGTGCTGTAAATATGATACCCATCCCATAGGCAGACGCTAATACCATGGATGTAACCAAATCCAGCGTTGCATTTGTATACAGTAATGTATTATCACCTTTGGTAGCACTCATGACCGGTCCTAATATGGAAAGTGTACCAATACAGAATAATAAAATTCCGGTTGATAAGCCTTGTCCCAAATTAGACTTTGAATATTTTTCTGTTAGTTTTTGAAAGTTCTCATCAATATTCAGCATTGATCCTATCAAGCTCCCCAGAGCCAAACTCACAATAAATAAAACCGGATAGCTGCTGTTCGGCAAATTATTTACAATGGAATTAATGCCTAATGCCAAAGCTGCAAAACCCATTGCGTTAAATAATGCCTCCTGATATTTTACCTTGATTCCCTTTTTTAGAATACTCCCTGCGACGGTTCCAATAATAATAGCACCTGTATTTACAATTGTTCCTATCATTTAAATCACCTCTATGTATTTGATAGAAACTATAATAAACCCTCCAGTAACTGGAGAGTCAATCTTTTTCAAATGGAATTTCGTTCAAATGGAATTTGAATTTCTGTTACAAATTTAGAGCTATCATTTGTCATTCCATAATCAATCATTGTAATTTCGATCGCATTTCCACAGATATGATAATTCTTTGTCTTAAGATACTCAAGTAGAATGAGATAATATTCCTTGGAATCTTTATGTGTCCCCTGAAACTGTAAGGAGAGATAATTTCCTTCCGGTATACTCTGATTACACTCCTGTGCACAGTCTTCCTCTTCCACAATTACCAAAACATAAGAGAATTCATCAAATCTTTGAACTATCAAGTTCTCCTTGGCAATGGATAATGCAACCTTTCCTAGAAATATGGCTGTATTTAATCCATTTGCTCTACCTAGTTCTGCAATAGGAAGTTCGATATCCTCATCCACTTTGATATCTTTTTTCACAATGGCAATCCTTCTTTGCTGAATCCATTTCTCTTCAATCGAGTTATAATTTGAATGAATTGCATTCTCTATCTGAAAAAGTCTATTCTGAATTTTTCGTTCCATTAATTCCAACTCATATTTTTGAGCCGCAATTTCTTCCTTTTGCTGCCTTAGAATGGAAACCAATGTGTCGACCTCTCTATCACGAAAGAAATCACTTATTTTAGACAGGGGCATATTTAGTGCTCTTAAATATTTTATTGTATTAAGACGCTCAAATTGCCTGGTTGAGTAATAGCGATAGTTTGAAGCGGTGTCAATGTACTCCGGCTTTAACAAATTTATCTCATCGTAATACCTTAAGGTTCTTATATTTACATCAAATAATTTGGCTATTTCCCCTATCGTAAATAAATCCTTCATACTATCTCCTCATCTACCTTAGCTTATATACTAACATTTACTGTTGATAGCCATGAAAAGGAGGTCAAATGAATCATGAGCTATGCATCTATCATGAAAAATTATAGCATTCTCAGAATCAAATGTCATGTTAATTAAAAGAAGGTATCCTTAAAGTCAATAAATAACTTTTAGGATACCTTCTTTCATATATTTTAGAAACAGCATATCTGAATATTATTTCACAACACCATCATAGGTTAAAATTGCTTTGTATAATTCTGGTCTGCGGTCACGGAAAATTCCCCATTCAATTCTTTGCTCTGAAGCCTTATCCAAATCAAATTCAGCAACTAAAACCGCTTCCTCTGTTCTGCCGGCTTCTGCGATCTTCTCACCTGTCGTATTTGTAATAAAGGATGAACCATAGAAATTAATTTCGGAATCCTCAATTCGTTCCCTTCCGATTCTGTTTGATGCAACTACCGGCACTAAATTACAGGCGGAATGCCCTATCATGCAACGCTGCCAATGATCCTTTGAATCCACCTCAGGGCTCTCCGGTTCAGAACC
The DNA here is from genome assembly GCA_029239235.1 of Herbinix sp. GTDB lineage: Bacteria > Bacillota > Clostridia > Lachnospirales > Lachnospiraceae > Mobilitalea. Next base: position 1,961 of record JAQZBD010000232.1, on the reverse strand, counting down.
GATTGCAGTTGGATAGAATAAGAGCTCGGCTCCCATTAACACCATACATCTTGCTGCCTCCGGGTACCACTGATCCCAACAGATACCTACACCGATTTTTGCATATCTGGTATTCCATACCTTAAATCCTGTATCACCTGGATTAAAATAGTATTTCTCCTCATATCCGGGTCCGTCCGGAATATGGCTTTTGCGATAAACCCCAAGCACTTCACCATCAGCGTCAATTACCGCAAGAGCATTATATCTTGCGTTATTTTTTCTTTCATAGAAGCTGATCGGAAGAACAACACCCAGTTCCTTTGCCACATTTTTAAAGTGCATAATTGCTTTATTGCACTCAACCTCTGTAGCATAATTATAATATTCCGGCTTCTCTTTTTGGCAGAAATAAAGGGTCTCAAACAGCTCCTGAATTAGAATAATCTGTGCTCCCTGGGCAGCTGCTTGTCTCACCAGCTTATCTGCTTTTTTGATATTTTCTTCTATTTGATCCGTACAGCTCATCTGAGTTGCCGCTACTTTCACTAATCTCATATTCATAACCTCCATTCCATAGCCTTATCACTTCCATTGAAAGCCATATCATCACTTGCTGATGTATCAAGCTTCCAAATACTTATATATTTTAAACATGTAACCCTATTAACTTCGTACGCCCTTCGGCATCTGCTGGGTAATGCAATGTACATTGCCCCCTTCTGTAATTAATGGCATACCATCGACTGCAGCAATTTTACGCTCCGGGAATATTTCCTTTAGAATTTCCTCTGCTTTTTTATCTGCCAGCTCTGCATCCCCGCCAAACACAGGAAGAATAATCCCCCCATTAACCATATAAAAATTCAAATAACTTAAAGTTAAACGCTCCTCACGATAATATCTTGCCGGAGGCTGTGGTATTTCAACGATCTCAAGGCTTCTTCCTGCTGCATCGGAGGCATTTCTCAAAATCTCCAGATTCTCCTGAGAAATCTCATAATTAGGATCCTTCGGATCGTCACAGGTCTGAATCAGAATCACTCCCGGTTTTGCAAAACACGCTACGTTATCCACATGTCCATCCGTTTCATCTCCAAATAATCCCTGGTTAAGCCAGATAATTTTGGATACCTTCAGGGTACGTTTTACTTCTTCCTCAATCTGCTCCTGGGATAAATGAGCATTTCGATTCTTATTTAGCAAACACTCCCTTGTGGTCAGCAGGGTTCCTTCGCCATCAACATGAATGGAACCTCCCTCCAAAATAATTGGAGAATTGATATAGGGCACCTGTAAATAATTTAATACCTTTGGCGCAACCTCATTATCCAGATCAAAGGGGATATATTTCTCACCCCAGGCATTGAATTGCCAGTTAACCGCTGAAAGCTCTTGCTCTTTATTAATCAAAAAAGTCGGTCCGTTATCTCTGCACCAAGCATCATTATGAGGGATTACTACGTAATCTAGCTTCTCTCCGCAAAGAGCTTCTGCCTCTTTTGCTGTATTCTCATTCACAATCATGGTAACCGTCTCAAATTCTGATATTGCTTTCGCTACCTTTGCATAACCGGCACATACTTTGTCATAATTCTCAGGCCATACCAGCGATTCCTTTACCGGCCATTCCATTAAGGTTCTCTCATGCTGCTCCCATTCCGCAGGCATGTAATAATTCTTTTCGTTCAACATTTATATTATCCTCATATTATTTTAATTTTAATTTTCGAATTGGAGTATATCATACTTTTCGTTTCATTTCATCTGAAATTTTAAGGATATTACAAATTCTGCGAAAAATCAGCATCCAACTGTGTCAAAACACCACTGAATGCTGATCCTATTCATATCTTATTTTATCTTTAACAGATGAACAAATATATTATTCTTTCCTAAGAACTTCGTTTTAGATTGCTGCTTCTACTTCTTCCACTTTCTCCACATGTAGGTATCTGTGTGATATCTCACTCAGAGGTTCA
>JAQZBD010000231.1 GCA_029239235.1 Herbinix sp. | reverse complement strand
ATAGCCATTTCCGTTTTGGGATTGCTAGTAAACTTCCGACTGAATAACTGATTGCGTCTGGCACTTACTTTCCAATGGATCTGCTTTTTACTGTCACCTGATATGTACCTTCTTGTCTCCAGATCCATGGCATCCAAAGACACGTTTCGCAAATAGGGTGTATTCTTAACATCCTTAACCGCCGGTGCTATACTAAGTCTCGGTATATTTACCACCCGGGGAAGCACCGTAACCTTTAGTTTGGAGGTAATAGGATAGGTAATCTTAAATAAATATAAATAATCAATAATATCCACCGAACTGGCACCCACAAAGTATTCGCCCCGATAACTGCACCGGAGATGGGTTTGCGTTTTCTCCGACTGTCCCGGCAAAAGACAGTATTCTCTGATATCATCGATATTGGCGATACTGGATTTGTCATGGAGAAAGTTAACTTTAATACTTCGGAAGGTAATATAATCTTCATTGGCCAGGGTAAAGGAATAGGGAATAAGATCACCTTTTACCACAAGCCTCTGGCCGATATCCTGATAGATACGGAAACGGACATATACATAAAAGGTATAAAGCACAGAAACTGCGGGTATGGATAAGCTCATATAAAAAAGAGCATACGAAACATTTCCGCCGAAATAACTGGCGAAAATGGCCGATGCTATGATTAAAATCAGCATTATAATGCGGTTAATAAACATATAACTCCCTCCTGCATTCATCACGTCATCGGACTATGCGCATCATACAGGAAGTATGGGTACACGATATTTATTTATAATCTTATCCAGCACCTTCTCTGGCGTAAGCTTATTTAATCTGGATTCCGGTGAAAGTATCAGCCTGTGCCTTATTACAGGATGAATTACTTTTTGAATATCATCCGGAATGCAATAATCCCTGCCATCATAATAAGCTGCTGCCTGGGATGCCCGGATCAGAGCCAGGGTAGCCCTTGGACTGGCGCCTAGTGCGATATTGGTATCCTTTCTTGTTCCGTCTATTATTTCAATTATGTAGGAAATCAAATCACGGTGTATTTTAACGGTCTTCACTTCCTCCTGCATAGCAGATATGGTTTTCCCGTCTGTTACAGCTTCCAGTGACTTTATGGGGCTCTGTCTGATGTAATATTCCGCCATCCGTTTTTCATCCGCCATACTTGGATAACCCATGGATAATTTCATAAGAAAGCGATCCAGTTGTGCTTCCGGAAGATTATAGGTTCCCAGATAATCAATCGGATTCTGAGTAGCAATAACCATAAAAGGGCTGGGAAGCGGATAGGTCTTTCCATCCACACTGATCTGTTTTTCCTCCATGGCTTCCAATAAGCTGGCCTGGGTCTTTGGGGATGTCCGGTTCACTTCATCCGCCAATATAATATGATTCATAATAGCACCGGGCGTAAATTCAAACTGTCCCGTCTGCATATTATAAACAGATACACCGGTTATATCGCTGGGCAGTGTATCGGGGGTGAACTGGATACGGTTAAAGCCGCAGTCGATGGATTTTGATATGGCATTGGCCAGCGTAGTTTTTCCGACGCCAGGTACATCCTCGATCAGAAGGTGCCCTTCTGATAACAAGGTTATCATCGCTAATTCAATTACTTCTCTTTTTCCTACTATAACTTTTTCGATATTCTTTACTATGTCCCCTATTACCTTTTGCTTCTGCATAAATCCTCCCGATTTCAGCTGGCAGCGAAACCGGTATTTTCAACTAAATCTTACGGCTTCACAGCTGCTAATTATTATTTTTATAATCTGCCCTGCCCTTATGTCCAGTTGTTTCCGGAACCTCATAATGAATTCTATATGGAGGTTTAAGAATAAATATGAAATAAAGTATTTCTTGATAAAGTAAGTCAATGAATCATCACGATACTCCTAATAATATCATATCACTTCCCAGAAGATTGTCAATTGCTTCCATTCCTCATCTTCAAACAGAAAGGTTATGCTTTTAAAAATTGAAAATAGGTATATGGCACCGATTAAGTGACATATACCTATTTTTAAAGTGTTAATAAGCTAAAAGAATTGGTGACTGCAAGAAAGGCACGGGTCTACGGCAAACTTCTTTTCTTACTGTGGCTTTATTTAGTTTTTGGAAAGATGTTATCTTCTTAGTGAATTGGCTGACTAATTCGTAGTAGTCATTATATGATTTTAGCGAATTCTAATCATTGCAATTATCTTCGATATAGGGTGTTTCACACTCTATAAGTTCCTCTTTTATTTCTGTTAATACCCCAAACTTAAGAGGAATATCTATACAGATTTCTTGGGTTATTACATAGTTACAATTATCTCTGCAATCAATTGACACCTTGGGATTACCACAGCATCTAGCTTTTATTTTTCCATATTCAACAAAGGGTTCGATTGATATAGGTAATGCGACTTTTGCTTTTTGGTGTACCGTTTTTTCGCAGGTTATAATGGTTTCCTCTTCGTTCTCACAACTTTCTTTATCTTCCCGAATATCAAATTCAGGATCATTATAATCTTCCATGTTATATTCTTCCATGCTACAACCTTCTTCTTAAATTCGTTATTATTAAATATATTCAATTAGTTGTGATTTCGTGTTAATAATGTACTTTATATTTATTATCCTTGAATATTAATCTTCATCACAAAAGATGCCATCAATTGGACTTAATCTGCCATGCAAAGATAACTTACAATATCTGACACCTCAACCTCTCCTGTTGGGAGGGAAACCTTATAATTATCGTGTAGATAAAACCATCCTGTTGTACCACTTTCCGAAGTTACCTGAATCCAGTTTTTATTATCCGTTGCCGTCAGTGCAATAACCTCACCCTTCTTAATGGTTACGGTATCCGAGTTCTTTTCCTTATTCTTATACAGCTGGAGCACTTGTTTGGCACGATTCGTAGTATCTTCATCAGTTTCATACTGATACGGATAATAGACTTCCTGGGGCTGTTCTTCCAGGTAACCCTTTTCATTTAGCCTCCAGGTTGCATCCGCCCACCAGGTCTGCAAAATGCCAAGGCGCTTTCTAGCTGTAATACTGCCGCTTCCATCACATACAAAGGTTGAATTGGAAGGTAAATCTGTTATCATTCCACAATACTGTAATTCTTTACCTATAATTCGGAAAAAGTAAGTTACCGGATCACTGCTAGGTCCCTCATCCAGTATGGCTATTTCACGATAAGAATCTGTAGCATCAATATCGGTGATGTAATATCCTACCTTACTGCAAGTTACCGTAAATACCCCGAATTTATCCATGAGATCCTGATAGGTATATTCAATTCCGTTAATTCTAAAATAGGGAACCTCATAATCCATACCATTCTCTCTGGCTGTCTTGATATCGTAATATACGGTATCCTCTGCCTTATCTCCGTTAAGATCTGCCGTGAACTCTGATCCAATATCAAGTCGTATGGAATCTGCCGTCTCAAGATCTGTAATTTTCCACTCTCCTTCAACATATTCCAACTTCCAATATACACTTTTGCTACACCACTTATCACCCAGGTAGGATCGAAACAAAAATGCCTTCTTACCGCCATCCCCGGTATCTACAAATTGCAACTCACTCGCTTGATAATTTTGTTCTTTTCCTTCGATATCCGGGAAGTATAGATGCTCCATTTCATCATAGGCTTCACTGCCTGAACTAATTCTCTGGGTGGTAATCCTGCCTTCATAATCGGAATCCGGCTGGTAGATACTTACACTGCTGTCATTTATCTTCTTCATAATCAGCGGCAGATAAAGCATTCCGTCCACCTCACCATTTGAGTCAGGCTCTCCGTAATAGGGGATATTCATACGCTCATAGCTGCCATCCTTCAAGGTATAAATAGAAAGATAAAGATTCTGGCATTTTGTACTGATTGAAAATTGTTCAAAAAGGATTTCTTTCACGCCGTCCCCTGTCATATCCACAGCTTCTGTTTTATAGAAGATTCCCCAGTTCTGTTCAGCCAGTAGCAGTTTATTTCCATTACCAAAGTGTATGTAAAATGAGCTTGTTCCTTCTTCATCATTGAACTGCTTGTAAATTCGGTCAGTAAGCCCGTCTCCGTCATAATCATATTCCGGATTATCCTCAGCGAAACTCGGATTAATGTCCAAATATCCGCTATAATCATAAACCTTTTCGTCCTTTCCGTTGATGCTTTCCAAAAGCTCTTCCGATTGCACGAACTGATCCTCGTTTTTCTGATATAGATAGGTTCTCTTACAGTTTAGTGAATCCGTCAGCTGTCCATAACCGTTAAAATACTCTTCTCCCGAATAGCCTGTGTATTTCAGCACAATACCGGTCAGTATAATATCTGTAAAGCCATCTTCATTAACATCCTCATAATCGGCGGTCAAACGTCCATTATAATAAATCTGGGAACTCATACATTCAGTACCATTTTCATCAACGGTGCTGATTGACTCATAATGATGATCTATGGCTCCCTCGATTGTGTAGGTACTGCTTTTTTCATTGTCCAGTGGAAAAAGTATAAGATCCCCATTCCCCATATGGCTGCTACTGTAGACCGCTGCATAATTTTCCCCGGAAAGCTTCACCACATCATAAGAGAACTGCTCCTTATTACCACCACTCAAGGCTGTAACCCTTTGAACCAGATCCTGCTCATCGGTCTCTATATAATACAGCTCACAAGCCCAGCCTTCATCCTCCCAGTAAAGAAAATAATATTTCTTACCATCTGACTCTTTGGTTTGAAGCGTATAAGATTTATACTCTCCATCCCCCTCCAACAGATTATTGTTGTCATTGCACCAGTCAACCGCCTGCTCAATTAAGGACTTACTATCTTCCGTCATATCCTTCTCACTGCTGACTTTTTCTGATCTGTCACAGGATAGGGATAGTAACGAGAACAGTATTATCATGCACAATGATAGTTTTTTTAATATTGATTTTGCTCTTCCTATAAAATTTTTCCCCGTTTCCATATGCCTCCCTCTTTTATCCGCGCAGCGTAATATCATCCGAAATACTGCCTCCAGTATCCTCTGCAAAGCCGTCCAGCTGCTTTTAATTCTCTATCCAATTGTTTACATTCATTATCCTCATTATAGCCTTCCCTTAACGCTTTATCAATAGGCGCTAACTTTTCAGCTTCCGAAATAAATGCTGTGTACTCTACTTTAAAACCTTCATGATAATCCGGATAGCTCCTTGGTTATGTCTATTTTCAATAATAATTTCTAACGCTCAAATCTAAAAATGACAACTCAGCCGGTTCCATCAACCTTATGAAACAAGAACTCCAAAGCACTAATATTCCGAGCCTAGCTATATTGATATTCGTATTAAGAATACATCAACAGCTGAATAACCTGTTCATGAAAAAGAGCTACGATACCAAAGTATTGTAGCTCTTTTCTTATTAGATAATTTATAAAACGTGAGTACAGAAGATTTAAAGTATAAACCGATAGGTAAGCGTCTTTCTTGCTTCTAAAAATCCTCTTTTAACAGGTACAGATCATATGTTTTTCCTGCTTCCGTATCATAATGTACTAATATAAATATATCTCCGTATTTAAAATGTGCTTCTCCGTTGTTATCCTTCGTGGGATCACCAAGCTTCTCCCGAAAAGACTTTATATCATCCCCGACTTTCAAGCCATCAATATCAATCTTAGTATCTACAGTGAAAATTTGATTTGTCTTACCGTCCACATCAAACCAAACCCTAATTTCAGGTTGGGTAAATTCTAATCCGCCTTCATCAACCGCCGTATAATCTGAATTTACCTTTTTAATGAGTTCTTCTTTGGGTAATCCGAGTAAGGTAGAGAGTTGACTCAAATTCTTATACTGATTTGCCTCAGCATCAGCTGCACCTTGATCTGAATCTGTCGTTTGATCATTCTCCGATGGCGCCATAGTAGGCACTTGTGTGGGTTTCTCCTCCTGTATCTGTTCAGGCTCCTGCGTTACGGTTTCTATTTTCTTAGTATTGCAGGCTGTAAGTCCTGTTAA
>JAQZBD010000230.1 GCA_029239235.1 Herbinix sp. | reverse complement strand
TGGTTAGGTGACGGCTCCATGGTACGTGCCGTAGCAGAAATCGATGAAGATGATCTGAATGACGTTCCGGACAGAGTTTATACCTTCGGAGCAATCTAATACCTTGAACTGAGAAGTTTGAACGGAAAGAAATCTTTAACTAATTGAATTGCTTGATAAAATCAGAATCACAAGTTGGTTACTGGTTTTATCAAGCATTATTCCAAGTTAGTTACTTTTAAGCATTGCTAAAGGAACAGAAAAATCCTAACAAGATTTATAATACTTATATTAAATAAAATAATGTGAAGATTGTGCAATATGAACGATAGGGCGGGACATATCTGTAATTTTATAGAGCGGCCGCTTTATCAATATAATAAGATGAAAATGAATCTGGGATACCCAGATTTTTATCAAGAAAGGGGATTTTTATTATGGCAAATCCTAGTGATAAAGTAATATTAACCGTTGCCTGCACCGGTGCATGGCCAAAGAAAGAAAATACACCTTATGTACCTCTGACTCCAAGAGAGGAAGCAGATGAGATCATTGCCTGCTGTAAGGCAGGAGCCTCTGTTGCACATATCCATGTAAGAGATGACAATTTCAATGCCTCTATGGATTATGACAAATTCGAAGAGACAGTACATATCGTAAGAGAAAGCTGTGACATCGTTGTTAACCTTACCACCTCCGGCGGTATTGGCTTATCCGATGAAATAAGAATGAAGCCGTTCCAGGGCTTAAGACCTGAAATTGCATCCTATGACTGTGGTTCCATGAACTGGCAGAACACTACTGTATTCGAGAACAGCCCTAAATTCCTGGAGAAGCTGGCAGTAGAGATGGAAAACTGCGATGTAAAACCGGAAATCGAAGTATTCGATGCAGGAATGGTATACAATGCCCTTTATTTACAGAAACAAGGATTCTTAAAAGGACCTTTAAATTTCCAGTTCGTACTGGGAGCTGCAGGTGGAATGACAGCTACTGTTGAGAATCTTATGTTCCTGGTTAATCTGCTTCCAGCGGATGCAACTTGGGGAGCACTTGGTATCGGTAAAGGACACCTTCCGATTATGTATGCTGCATTGGCACTGGGCGGTAATGTACGTGTCGGCATGGAGGATAACATTCTCTATTCCAAGGGCGTTCTTGCAAAATCCAATGTAGAATTCGTAGAGAGAACAAAGAGAATTGTTACCGAATTAGGAAAGACCATTGCTACACCGGATGAGACAAGAAAGATTCTGGGATTAAAGAATTTAAATACAAGACATCCAGAGCTTTTCTAAGATCTTAAAAATAAAGATAGGCAACAAACAAGGTGTACTGATTTTATGCAGTGCAGATTGTTAATGCAGATGCCTAAAGAAATTAAAACAAGAATTAAATAAATAATACATTGAAGGAAGTCATCCTTCAATTGGATGAATCGGTATGTTGATTCATTTACCATAAATGCTTGTACCATAGTAATCACCGGCACAACGTAATATTCATGATAAGTGAATCTGCATGCTGATTCTTCTTGTTCAAGATAAATAGAAGCCTGTCAGTTGGCTTTTATTCATGGTGAATGAAGAGTTTTGGTCTTCATTTGTATTGGAATGGAGGAAATTAGAATGAGAGATGTAGTAATCGTTTCAGCAGTGAGAACAGCAATTGGCAGCTTTGGAGGAACCCTAAAGGATATTTCTGCAGCAGAGCTTGGTAAGATTGCAGCAGAGGAAGCTATCAAACGTGCAGGAATTGACGCCTCCATGATTGATGAGGTTGTAATTGGCAATGTGCTATCCGCAGGACATGGACAGAATATTGCAAGACAGGTAGCAATCAAAGCGGGAATTCCTGAGACAGTACCAGCAATGACACTGAGCAAGGTGTGTGGTTCTGGACTTCGAGCAATCAGTCTTGCAGTTCAGACAATTAAAGCTGGTGATAACGATGTTGTGTTAGCCGGTGGCACAGAAAGCATGAGCAATGCAGCCTATGTTATGAAAAAAGCTCGTTTTGGAATGAAGATGGGACATGAAACCATTATCGATACCATGATTCAAGATGGTCTATGGGATGCCTTCAATGATTACCATATGGGTATCACTGCAGAGAATATTGCAGAGAAATTCGGTATTACCAGAGAACAGCAGGATGCCTTCGCAGCACAGAGCCAACAGAGAGCAGAGGCTGCAATGAAAGAAGGAAAATTCAAGGAAGAAATTGTTCCTGTCATTATTCCTCAGAGAAAAGCAGATCCGATTGTTTTTGATACAGATGAATTCCCTAGATTTGGAACAACCGCTGAGAAACTGGCAAAGTTAGCTCCGGCATTTAAAAAAGAGGGAACTGTTACAGCGGGAAATGCATCCGGTCTCAACGACGGTGCAGCAATGCTTGTGATCATGGCGAAGGAAAAAGCAGAAAGTCTTGGCTTACCGATTCTTGCTACCATCAAATCCTATGCATCTGCAGGAGTGGATCCATCCATTATGGGTTATGGAGTTGTTCCTGCTTGTAATAAGGCTATGGAAATGGCAGGCATCAGTTCTAAGGATATTGATCTTGTGGAGGCAAACGAAGCATTTGCAGCGCAGGCAATTAGTGTGTGTGCAGATTTAGGCTTTACCGAAGACAAGACAAACGTAAATGGTGGTGCGATTGCGCTTGGTCATCCAATCGGTTGCTCGGGTGCCAGAATTCTGGTAACCTTATTACATGAGATGAAGAAGAGAGAGTCTAAAGTAGGACTTGCATCCCTATGTATCGGCGGAGGTATGGGAACAGCCATGATCGTTGAGAGATAGAAAGGTTATAAAAGCTTCCACATGTAAGAATAAAAGTTATGGGAAACAATCAGCCTATGAGAGAAGATGCCGACGGCTCTTTTCTCAAGGCTAGTATAAGTCGGGAGGAATGTAGTCAAGAATGAAAAACAAGATAATTTCAGTGGAAGAGGCAATCTCCAAGGTTCATGACACAGACACCGTTATGATTGGTGGATTCATGTCCTGTGGTACGCCTGAAATATTAGTGGATGAGATAGTGAAAAGGGGAATCAAAGATCTAACCGTGATTGCCAATGATACCGGTGTTCCGGGGAAAGGAATCGGAAAGCTCATCACTGCTAGATTAATTAAGCATCTCATTGCGTCCCATATCGGGTTAAACCCGGAAACAGGAGCGCAGATGACAGCAGGAGAACTAGAGGTGACCTTAGTGCCTCAAGGTTCCTTGGCTGAGATGATTCGTGCCGGCGGAGCAGGACTTGGCGGTGTTCTTACACCAACCGGTGTGGGAACTGAAATTGAGAATGGAAAGCAAAAAATCAATCTGAATGGGATTGACTATTTGATAGAAATGCCATTAAAGGCAGATGTTGCGCTGATTAGAGGAAGTATTGTAGATAAGGCTGGTAATGTCTATTATAATGCTACCACCAAAAACTTTAATCCTATGATGGCAACAGCAGCAAAAACAGTGATTGTAGCAGCCGAAAAGATTGTTGAAGTCGGAGAACTGGATCCAAATTATGTTATGACACCAGGAATCTTTGTTGATTATATCGTAGGAGGTGAAGTTTAATGGCTAGTGCAAAGGATATTATTGCTTACAGAGCAGCACAGGAGATTAATGACGGTGACGTAGTTAATCTTGGTATTGGACTTCCGACGTTAGTGTCGAATTACCTCCCGCAGGATGTACATATCGTGCTTCAGTCAGAAAACGGAATTCTAGGTATGGGTGGATTATCAGCTCCAGGTACAGAAAACAAAGATATTGTAAATGCCGGCAATCAATTTGTAAATGTATTACCGGGTGCTTGCTATTTCGACAGTGCAACCTCCTTTGGTATCATTCGCGGAGGACATGTGGATGTAACTATTCTTGGTGCACTTCAAGTGGATGAGACAGGAACCCTTGCAAGTCATATTGTTCCTGGTAAAATGGTGCCAGGTATGGGCGGTGCTATGGATCTTGTTGTAGGTGCAAAAAAAGTTATTATTGCAACAACACATACAGCTAAAGGAGAGCCTAAACTGGTAAAACGAATCTCACTCCCTGCCACAGCGGTAAATAAGGTTCATATGATTATTACTGAGCTGGCAGTTATTGAAGTTGAGGAGCGTGGTTTTGTTCTTAAGGAGATAGCTGACGGAGTAACCGTGGAAGAGGTTCAAAATCAAACCGGTGCACCTCTTATCATCAGTGAGAACTTAAAAGTAATGGTACCCTATCTAGGCTAGAAAAACCTATTCTAGAAAAACCTATTCTAGAAAACCATTTGAAAAATAGGATATAACTTTCATATAGCTGAAATTCATAAGAAATAATTCATATCAGTATAGATAAGACCGATCACTCATTGATACTCCCTTTTAGGTAGACAGTATAAAATGATAAAGCTATTTACTTTGAAGGGAGCATTTCATCTATCAGTAATTAAATACACAAGGTTCTTTTAATAAAAAACAAGTGAATCAGTTCGCCGATTCACTTGTCTCATATTATAAATATTTTTTATCAAATAGATGATCAATCATTCGATTATTCTTTATTTATAATTAATAATTTTACTATTCAAATCTTACAACTAAGTTGTCATCAGTGATTTGGAAGGTAAGGGATTCCTTAATAAAGAAGGTCACTTCCTTTTGGTCGTGTTCCTGATATCCAAGAGTAAAGTCATCACCTAATACCAATTCAAGGTTTTCATGATCATGGGGAATCAGAAGTGCACCCTTTAAGACCTCGGAGGCTATTACTTTTCCGGAGATCATTTCTTCCAAGGCTTTTACAAGAGGAGTCTGACTTTCCAGTGACCAGAGTTTCGTGTATAGTTCCTGAGATACGATTAAGTCCAGTTTTCCTGAGGCATATGCATTTCTAAGCTTAAGTACACCTTCAGCTACACTTTTTTTAATGTCTGAAGAGGTATTACCAAGTTTAAGGGAGGTTTCAGAAACATTTTTCAAGCCCTTAACAGCTCCTTCGGACAATCCTTCATAAACCAATCGTTCCTCGAACAGAGCCGCTTTCTTTACTGCTTCTTCCAGATTGGAAAAATCAATATTCTTATCACCGCGCACCGCATTATCCAGAGCCCAACGGCTAAGCTTGAATTCAATACGTGTTTCTACAAGGGGGGTTACCTGATAACTGGCAAAGGATACTCCGTTATTTTCGGATACCTCGCCCAGTCTTCCGTGGTTATATACAACATATTCTGAGCCTCTTGGGCCGGAAACATGAACAGCTTTTCTTGCAGTTAAGGTTGAGATAAGAACCTCTTTCGCTCTTGCATCTATTTGATCCCATGCGTTTTTACTGATTGGCGCCAAATTTCTATACATATGAATCACCATACCTTTCTTTATACTCTGCAAGCTTTGAGCTGCAGGCACACATTTCTATGTGAAAAATCTATTTTCACACGTTCTTTGATTATTTTAAACTACCGATATTAAGGCTTTCGTCGTCTGTTGAGCTGACTTCGGAATCATCTGCCTGTCCTTCTACATCAAGAAGGCTTCCTTCGCTGAAGAGATAAGTTCTAAGTTCCTTATCCCAGCCGTCCATATTGCGTCTGAGCCATTCCAGGGTCATACAAGCATGCTCGATTTCTTCGTCCCGGTTGTGGGCCATAATCTCCCTCAAAGCCGTATCATTTGTTACATCCACACGTTGCTGATAAAACATAGTTGCTTCAAGCTCTTCAATTAAAGTTTTAACAGCCCGGGAGATATTTTTTGTTTCCTCACTAAGTGTTGATTCATTCTCCGTCCAATGATCTGCCATAACAATCCTCCTTAATGTTTTACATTCTTATTATTAATACTCAGAGTACTATTAGAAATATGATAATAATACGCTATAATCTAAAAAAATATCTATTATATATAAATATACCTTATTAAGGACAATTTGTCAATGGAATTTCCATTATCTTCACAATGAGACTTTCATTAAGAGGATATCGTGGTTATTATTCCATATTATGTATCCTATACTCTTATTTAAATTCATTTGATCCGTTGCTTCGGATTTAATTAGTGACTTGATTACGGAGCTTTAGTTCTATAAGGTAAAACGCTTCATGGTGTCTGATAGCTGGTTTGTCATATTATTTTGAATATCCATGGATTTGGAGACCTCCTCCATGATTTGGCCGATATGAGATAAGCTGGTATTGATTTCTTCGGAATAGCAGGAGGTTTTCTCGGAGGCGTTTACGACTACATTGATGGCACTGTTAATTTCATCGAGG
>JAQZBD010000229.1 GCA_029239235.1 Herbinix sp. | reverse complement strand
AAACTTGTTAAAATGAATTGGAGGACGGTATGGCGACAATAAAAGAAATAGCAAAAGCGTGTAACGTTTCAGTTGCTACGGTATCGAACATACTGAATGAAAAGGGCGGAGCATCCTCACAAACCAGAGAATTGGTTTTGAATATGGCAAAAGAGCTCAATTATACCCCGAATTCCGTGGCTATTAACTTAAAACTCAAAAGTACCAGATCCATCGGAGTCATTGTAGAGGATATGACTATCTTCAGTATTCCGGACATTATAGATGGTATAACGCATTCCTGCGAGATTCATGATTATCAGATTCTGCTGGTAAATTTAAGACTTTTCAAAAAATATAACGATGCCTATTATAACAGAACCGATTATTACGGTGCGGTGCTCGAGGCGGTAAATGGACTGAGATCAAAACAGGTGGATGGTATCATCTATGTATCCGCACATGAGAGATTGGTTCGCTGCTTGCCGGAAAATCTGAGACTTCCCCTAGTAATGGCCTATGGATACAGTAAATCAAAGCAGATACCTTCTGTTATATTAGATGATGAAAAAGGTGCCTATGAACTTATTAATTATGTGATCAACCAGGGGCATGATAAAATAGGGGTGATTACCGGAAAGCCGGACAGCTTTCATATGCAAGCCAGACTAATAGGATATCAGAAGGCACTGTTAGAGAATCAAATTATATATGATCGAAATCTGGTGTACGAAGGAGAGTGGGATCGCGCCTCCGGTTACAAATTTACGGATGTATTGCTTGACAAAGGAGTGACCGCAATCTTTGGCATGAATGACTTAACCGCAGGAGGGGTCTATGACCGGTTGGTTGAGAAAAAGCTAAAACCGGGTGAGGATATCTCAATTGTAGGTTTTGATAACAGAGAGCTTTCCAGCTACTACAAACCAAAGCTGACTACGGTGAATCTTCCCTTATATGATGTCGGCTATCGTGCCAGTGAAGTGATTCTTAAAATGCTGGATAAGGATGAAAATAAGGTGATCGATCCCATCTATCAGGTTCCCTGCGAGGTGGTTATCAGAAATTCGGTAAAAAAGATAAATTAATACATGAGGGCATACCGCATAACGGCAAGAGTTGAAGTGGGATGCCCTGTTTTTATGGGAAAAAGTAGGTGTTATATCTTATAAAAGAGGTATATCACCCCCTATTTTCAATAAATGTACATAATGACTATATTAAACGTTTTATAAAAAATGATAAATGTACAAATATATTAAAAAAATAAGATTAGACGAGAAAAAAATAGTAATATATAGAAAAAATTAGTAAACCATTAAAATAATGCCGTTATAGCGGCTTTAATATACACTAAATATATGATATATACTAAATATGAACTAATTTAAATCGGAATATGAACCATTAAGTATATGTATTTCATGGTGGAATATAAGGTTTTTTGGAAATATAGTTGGTGGTAGTAACTTTTTGTTGAAAAATAAGTTAAACGTTACATATAGCCTCTGAGGATAGTGCTTTTCAAGGTAAGTCGTTATGGTAAAAGTATTGCCGGGATTTCATTGGTGGGGGTAAACGGGAACGTATCATACAGATGGCATCATCTGTTCTGATAGAAAAATTAAAAGTGGAGGGAAAGAAAAAAATGAAAAGAAAGCTTTTATCAGTAATTCTTGGCTTAACACTGATGATATCCACGCTTAGCGGATGCAGCAGTAAAAGCACTGAAACAGACACTGCGGGGACAGTTGCTCCTACAGAGGCGGCTGAATCGGGGATAAGTGCGGTAGGTACCACAGAGATGGAGGTACAGGGTGATGACGTCACAACGATTAATGTTTGGACCTTTATTGCTCTGCATCAGGAATTTTACACCAAGATGGCTGAGAACTGGAACGAACAGCATCCAGATAAGAAGGTGAAACTGGTTTTAAGCAACATGCAATATGATGATATGCATAACAAGCTATCCCTGGCTTTGGAATCCGGAGAGGGTGCACCGGACGTGGTTGATATTGAGGTGAGTAAATTCCCTGCTTTCACCACTGGAACCATTGGACTCAGAGATTTAACCGATGTTATTGCTCCTTACAAGGAGAGTGTTGTTCAGGCGAGACTGAATCTGTATTCCAAGGATGGAAAGTTCTACGGACTTCCTACCCATGTTGGTGCAACAGTTGCCTTCTACAATGATGATATCCTGAAAGCAGCCGGAATCAATTATGAAGAAATTAAGACCTGGGATGACTTTAAGGCAGCAGGTGTAAAATATTTTGAAGCAACAGGTAAATATTTCGCTACAGTGGAGACCTCAGCTCAGTGGATGACTAGTTTGATGCTGGTTCAAAAGGGCGGGAATTATCTGGATGCAGATGGAAACCTTGCAGTGAATAACGATAAGATGGTGGAAGTATTGACTTATATTAAAGGAATGCAAGATACAGGAGCCTTCGGTGTTATTCCTGGAGGACAGCCGGATACCGAAGAAGCTTATGCGGCTTTTAACGCTGGTGATTACGCTGTTCAGATTATGCCGTTCTGGCAGACCTCACGTTTTGTCAACTACATGGCAGACATCAAAGGAAAGGTTGGTATAGCTCCTACTCCGGTATGGAGTACCACCGACGGTGAGGCTCAGTCCATTGGCGGCGGCGGAACCGGAACAGCAATTATAGCTTCCGGCCCTAATGCAGATCTTGCAGCGGAGGTAATGGCGTTTATCAAGCTTTCACCGGAAGCGAATAAGGAAGTATGGAACATCCTTGGCTTCGACCCGGTTAATACAGAGGTTTGGACGGATACTACGTTAACACAGAATCCTGATAATCAGTTTGTACAGTATTTTAAGAATTACCCCTTTGATACTTTAAATGCAATCAAGGATAATATCGGTGGCTTATCCAGCCAGACAGATGAGAAATGGCCTTCGATTAATAACGAATTCTGTACGGTTACTCTAAATAATATTTTTGAAAATGGTATGGATATTAAGGAAGCGCTGGATGAATCCCAGGCAACGCTGGAGAACGAATTCCAATAAGATGACTTGAAATTTAAAAGATTAGATAAGGGGAGGCTTTGCTACCTCGTTAAGCTTTAGCTGGCCGGAAGCCTCCCCTTTCTTTTCATAATTCATAAAAGTCTGGATAGCTGATCTTTAATCAGCTTTATGCTTTTGATTGATCTTGTGCAAGAAGGGAGTCATACAGAATGTTCAAAAAATTTTTCTATTCGCAGAAAATAGCTCCTTATGTTTTTATCCTGCCGTTCCTGCTGACCTTTCTGTGTTTTTGGATTGTACCCATTAGTAACGGTGTCCTGTTGAGTTTTCAGGATGTGTTAAAGGATAAATGGGTAGGCGCAAAAAATTATCAGCGCTTGCTTACGGATAAGATATTCTTTAAAGCAATATTTCACAGTGTCAGATATATGATCGGAACATTGGTACTGTTAATACCATTTCCAATGCTATTTGCAAGCTTGTTAAACAGTAAGTTAATGAAGAAACCGGGATTATTTAAATCTATTTACTTTATTCCTGCGCTCACCTCTGTTGTAGTTGCAGGTATTATATTCCGTCTGATGTTCGGTGAGCTTGATTCGTCTCTGGCGAACAGAGTGCTTACTTTACTGGGAGAATCTCCGATTAAATGGCTTCATGGAGAACTTACCAGTTTCTTTGCGCTTCTTTTGCTTTGCTGCTGGAGATGGACTGGTGTAAATATTTTATATTTTACGGCGGGACTCCAAAGTATTTCAACTGAGCTTTTTGAAGCTGCTTCTATTGACGGAGCTAATGCATGGCAGCAGTTCACAAGGATATCCTTCCCACTCCTGAAGCCGACGACGATCTATGTGGTGACAATCAGCATTTACGCCGGCTTGTCAATGTTTACCGAAAGCTATATGTTATGGGCTGGTAAAAACTCTCCAAACAATGTTGGATTAACAATTGTTGGATATTTATATAGACAAGGGATTGAAAAGCGCGCACTCGGCTATGCCTGTGCGGTTGGACTGGTTCTTCTTATCATAATTATGTTCATTAATATTATTCAACTGATCTTAAATGGAACCTTTAAAAAGGAGGAAAGATAGGATGAATAATAATAAAAATAAGAAGAGGAGAAAGCAGCAGCTGGTAAAAGCGGGTATGGTCATACTGTTTATAGGGCTCGCCGTTCTAATACTCATACCAATTTATGCTATTTTTCTAGCCAGCTTTAAGCCGGGAGGAATGCTGGTGCAATACGGCTTGAATCTGGATATCGACTTTAAGCAGATGAGCCTTAATAATTACATAGTGATGTTTTTTGGAAAGCATGAATATTGGAGATGGTTTTTTAACAGTATCTTTTTAACAGTTGCAACAGTAATACTGACGCTACTCGTCAGTGCCTTTGTCGGTTATGGATTTGCAGCCTATGACTTTAAGGGCAAGAATATCCTGTTCGTCTGTGTGTTAATTATCTTATCCATACCTCTTGAGGTAGTTATGCTTCCGCTGTATAAGCAGATGTCAGAATGGAAGATTATGAATAGTTATACGGCAATCGCACTGCCATTCCTGGCACATGCCTCTACAATTTTCTTCTTTCGCCAATATTTGATGGGACTTCCAAAATCCCTTTTAGAGGCTGGAAGAATAGATGGGGCAACGGAATACGGAATCTTTTTCAGAATTATCGTACCCATTATGAAGCCAGCCTTTGCTGCAATGGCAATTTTAAACGGGATGAATTCCTGGAATAATTATTTGTGGCCGTTATTAGTCATTAGGTCCTCGGAAAAATATACTTTGACGCTAGGGCTCAATACCTTGCTGAATCCATATGGAAACAACTATGATCTGCTGATTGTAGGTTCTTTTTTCTCGATTGTACCAATTTTCATCCTTTTTGTTTGCTTCCAGAGATACTTTATTGAAGGTATGACGGCAGGAGCTGTGAAGGGCTAGGCGACTAATAATCATTGCGAAACGATATACATATTGAAATAGCCTTATTTATCAAGTTTCGCAAATACTTAAAAACTTTTAGTATGAGAGGGATTATATGAAAAAATACGCGAAAATAATACTTGACAAGGAATACAAAATATCTAGGATTGACAAAAGGATTTATGGCTCCTTTGTAGAGCATCTGGGCAGGGCAGTTTACGGCGGAGTTTATCAACCTCAGCATCAGACAGCAGATGAACATGGCTTTCGTGGTGATGTACTTGATCTGGTTCGTCAGTTAAAGGTTCCTATTGTTCGTTATCCAGGAGGTAATTTTGTATCAAATTATTTCTGGGAGGATGGTGTTGGACCTCTTGAAAATCGTCCGAAGCGCCTGGAGCTTGCGTGGAGAAGTCTGGAGACCAACGAGGTGGGAATCAATGAGTTTGCCAAGTGGGCAAAAGAGGCGGACTCAGAGCTGATGATGGCAGTCAATCTTGGAACCAGAGGGGTGGCTGAGGCCTGCAACCTGTTAGAATACTGCAACCATCCATCGGGTACGAAATACAGCGATCTAAGAATCAGTCATGGAGTGAAAGAACCTCATAATGTGAAGCTCTGGTGCCTTGGAAATGAGATGGACGGTCCTTGGCAGATGGGTCAAAAGACCATGGAGGAGTACGGAAGAATTGCCTATGAAACTGCAAAAGCAATGAAGCAGATTGATCCTGGCATAGAACTGGTGTCTTGTGGCAGCTCCAGTACTCAGATGCCGATGTTTCCGCAGTGGGAAGCCACGACACTGGAACACACCTATGATTTCGCGGATTATGTGTCGCTGCACCAGTACTTCGGTAATAAGGACAATGATACGAATAATTTTCTGGCAAAATCAGTAGAGATGGAGCATTTTATTAAAACGGTAATCGCTACCTGTGACTTTGTAAAGGCAAAAAAACGCAGTAAAAAAACAATAAACTTAAGCTTTGATGAATGGAATGTGTGGTTCCATTCCAATGATCAGGATAATGACATCATGCAGAATAAGCCGTGGCAGAAGGCTCCTGCTTTACTGGAGGATATCTATACCTTT
>JAQZBD010000228.1 GCA_029239235.1 Herbinix sp. | reverse complement strand
TCCATAGGAATAATGGTTCAGAGAAGCACTGACTTTTCCTTCTTCATTAATACCATCCCAGGTTTCCCATATGGTATTGGCACCTCGCTTTACTTCATACAACCAACTTGGAGCAGTATCTTGCAGTAACAGTTTGGTAGCTGTATCTACGTAACCATAATTCACAAGCATTTCGCACAGAAATGGTGTAGATAAAAAACCGGTATTTAAATGATAGTTGTTTTTTATCACCAGCTTATTTAAATCCGATGCTGCCACTTTGCTTTCTTCTACTGACAACAATCCAAATTTTAATGCTCGAACATATTCGCATTGACGCTCCGAGTTAATACGGCCATTTTCTGTGAAACTGAGATGGTAGGCTTTCTTAGCCAGTTCAGATACCTCTTCAAAATGTTTGCTGTCTGCTTCATGGCCAAGGATCTCAGCAATTTCACTTAATAAACGTCCGGAATATACTAAATATGCGGTTCCCACGCTTTTTTTGGGATTTGACATTGCCTGCCTCATATCTACCCCAGGTTCGCACCACTCACCATAATCCATTCCACTAGTGACTGTATATTTTTTGTAGGGATTCCTTTGAAAACGTTCTTTTAATTTTACTTTTGCAGCACGCTTTTCCAGAAAGGTATACCACCGCTTCATCATCTCATAATTGTCCTGTAAGATTCGTAGATTCCCATATCTCTTATACAATGCATAAGGAACCAGGATACTGGCGTCTCCCCAACCAACAGAACTGCAAAGCATTTTTGTAAAAAAGCTTGGGTGTCCATTAATAGGTGCAATATTAGCAAGTTTTCCATCAGCATATTGCATATGTCGACAATCTCCCAGCCATTTATCAAACACAGGATAGCAGTCCATGAGATATAATCCGGCATCCACAAATACCCCCGCATCTCCTGTCCAGCCAGCACGCTCTCTGGTAGGGCAATCCGTAGGGATATCGCAGAAGTTTCCTTTTTGGCTCCAAATGCTGTTTTTCACCAATTGATTTACAGACTCATTTGAGCAGCTAAAGCTTCCCAGCTCTTCCATTTTTGAATAAACTGCATGCGCTATAAACTCTGCTGAGTCAAGTTCTACCTCTGTTTCAATCTTAACATATTGAAAACCCATGATTGTAAAGCTTGCTTTGTAATGGTTATCCCCTTCTCGGCAAAGATATTCGATTTGTTGATGAACACCACCTTCTTTGTGCCGTTTTCTATCCTGGAAATTCTCATTGGTAAAATTGCCGTTTTCATCAAGGGCTTCTCCATGCATGAGGTAAATTCGCTGCCCAGCTTGAGCCTTCACCTTAAACTCCACATACCCGGCCAGATTCTGTCCAAAATCAATAACCTTCTCTCCATTTGGTGTAGTGATAATATGTCCTACAAAAGCTTCATTTTCCACAATAGGAACGGTATTTGTTCCTGTCAGTGTTTCATATCCCACCTGCTCGAGCTTTACAGGATGCCAGTCAGTGATTTCTTCCAATCTCGCATCGTAGACTTCTCCCTGCTGCATATCATTCTGACGTATTGGTCCCTTCTGACTTGCCTCCCAGCTTTCATCGGAAACGCATACCACTTTATCATCTACCATCAATTGGCAAAGCAGAGAAATCTCTGTACCAAAAAGATTTCGATCACCATCTACTCCTGTACAGCTTCGATACCAGCCATCTCCCAAGGCTACAAGCAATTCATTTTCACCTTCATAAACCAAATCTGTTACATCATAGGTCTGATAAGACAAGCGCTTGTTATAAGTTCCACACCCGGGTCCTAATACAAAATCCCCAACTAGCTTTCCATTGAGCCAAGCCTTATAAATGCCGTGACAGGTAATGTATAAGCGCTTCTTTTCGCCGACTGGAGCATTAAAGTGTTTTCGTAAATAACTTGCAGGCTGATGTGGCGCATAGGGCTCTTTCTTTTTACCACCCTCCCAGGCTGCCTTTGCTAATTTATTGATAGCATCACTACAATCATAATTTTCTTCGATCACTCTGGTAAGTTCAGGATTAATCCATTCTGCCTGCCACTGCGATGCATCTGAAATTCCAAGTTCAAACCAAGCAGCTTCACTCCATGAGCCTTCCTGCCCCACTTCATCCCAGAGCTGAACCTTCCATTCTACAAGATCCCGACTTACTACCCTTCCGCCAAAGCTGCAATGCATGGCATCTGTCTCAACCTTACCACTATCCCAGATATTCTCTCCCTTTACTGTAGCTATAATTTGATATGCATTCTGGTGCAGGCCATCTTCGCATGTCCAGGAGAGAAAAGGTGCTGTTTTATCAATCCCAATTGGATTATTCATATGCTCAGCTTTTAAATTGATTGCTTTCATAGGTTTCTCCTTATACAAAATTGTTCATAACTCCGATACTTTTGGATTGCTTTAACTATACTTTACTAACTCTTTTTCATCCTTTCGTAAATTTATCATTTGGTACGGATATTTCTATTTACTTTGTCTTTCATTTTATTCATTTATTATTGTTCTGTATTGTAAAATCCAAAGATAAGTTACAAATTATAAATATTGTTTTTAATTTTATAAATAGGTACGATTTTAGCTTTTATTTCCTTTTTCTTCTTAAAATTTAATTGTAATATTTACCGATTATAATCAATTTTCTTTCGATAAAATCAAGTATTGTATTCCAAAATAATAAGTAGTATTATAAATTACAAATAGATACGAAATTTCGTGGCAAACATTATGAGGTGACAAAATGCATTTAAAAGAAACAATTGATATTAAACAGTTCTTATTACAGATAAAAAAATGTAATTCTGATGTTTTTTACGAAACAACAGAAGGCGATATATTAAATCTATCTTCTGCACTAAGTCAATATGTTTTCTGTTCCATAACCATTCAACCTGAATACTGGGTAACTGGAACAGTTCGTTGTAGTAACGAGAAGGATTATGAAGTCCTTGCTGATTATTTATTAGAGGTGGACAATGGAACGCATTAAAGAAAATCTTTCTTTATTTCAAGAACTAATTAGTTGTAATAATAATAATCTTTACTTATGGACCTATTCAACTGATTTTGAGTTATTGCAGACCAACTGCCCAAAGGAATTTATAGAAAGAGATAATATTTTTTTAATTAATCAGTCTGAAATCCTTCTTAATTATGCGCAGAACGGTCACTTTCCTTGTATCTTGGATAGTTTTCTCAATATTATTTGGATTGCTGCTTTTGAGCGAAGTGATGGCATATTAAATCGAATCCATATAATCGGTCCCATCTTTATCGGAACGAATTCTTATCAGAATTTGAAGCATAAATTAGACCAGCGAAATTACTCAGTACCTGCTAGGCTTGCTGTATTAAAACAACTGGATTCCATCCCCATAGTCCCTTCCAACCTGTTATTCCAATATGCAATCATGCTTCATTACTGCATAACAGGAGAAAAAATCACCTCACAGAAGATAATCTATCTGTCTTCCACCGAAGAAAAGCATAAGATTCATGATACTAAAGCCATATCCAGGGAACATCCCGGAATCTGGGCTGCTGAGCAGGAATTTCTGGGTATGATACGAGAAGGTAATCCGGATTATAAAACTGCTCTTGAAAAATCGAGCTTTCTTAGTAGTGGTATTCGCTTTGATACCGGAGACTCTCTGCGAAAATCAAAAAATGCTGTTCTTACTTTATTAATTTTATGTTCTCGCGCTGCAATTGAAGGCGGATTATCCCCCTCGACCTCCTATTCCTTGTGTGATTACTATACACAAAAAAGTGAGGAAGCCCAGTCCATTTCCGAGCTAACAATCCTTGCCAAGAACATGCTGGAGGACTATGTTCAAAGAGTCCAGATGACGAAAGAACAAGCAGAAATATCAAAATCAGTGCAAAGCTGCTGTGACTACATTAGTTCTAATATTACTCAGTCCTTATCCATCGATTTTCTTGCGAAACGTGCCGGCTATACAGAATACTACTTCTCTAGAAAATTCAAGCAAGAAATGAAAATGTCAATTTCAGACTATATAAAAGCGGAGAAAATCAGGCAAGCAAAGTTACTACTTAGTTCTACCACCAAAAGCATTCAAGAGATAAGTGATGATCTTTCCTTTAACTCTCGAAGTTATTTTTCAGATTCTTTTCAAAAAATTGCTGGCATCTCTCCAAGTGATTATAGAAAACAGCATTTAAAAATCTAAAGTTCATAAGGTAATCGAGTAGGAGGCTAATCATTCGCTGATTAGCCTCCTACTCAATTTACGCCAGCAGTGAGAAGAATGAATATCTTTACATTTTTTTCATTCTCTGGCTAATTAATCATTTTCTTTTGTAACTGCTATCATCTTTTGGTCATGGATACGTTTTTGAACGTTTACCATTTCCTCTTTAGACAATTTATAGAATCTCATGACAATCTGTGTACATAACCACGCAAGCATAGGAAGTCCATAATACAAGAACATTGTAACAATAAAGATTCCCTTTGAAGGTTCATCCGTAGGTTGAGGCATTACGGATTTAAATCCAATCAACGCAACACAACCTGCTGCTATGGTAGCTCCGAAGGAAGTAATAATCTGGTCAATAAAATTGTATGTAGACACAACGATTGCCGGCATGTATTTACCTGAACGGTCTAATTCATAATCAATGATATCTGCACGCATAGCGCCACTTGCTGTCGTAACACACATTCTAGCACCATTTAAACTTAAAAGTAATGCAAAGAATATTACCATAAGTACAATGTTAGATGGAATCTGTCTCATATCAATAACAGAGCAGAACACAATACTAATTCCAGCTATGGCAATACAAACACGAGTCCAAGTAAGAATTGAATTTTTGCCTCCATGTTTTCCTGCATATCTACCACCAATAATGGCAAATACAATTGCAGGTAACATAGCTACCATGCTAAGAATAGATCCAAACTGGATATTACCAATTAAAATACCAAATAACATGGTTGTTACAACTGCCTGGCCGCCCGTTTGCTGAGCAAGCTTTTCTGATGCAGCTGCTATAAGATAAAGCTGGAATGGTTTATTTCCCTTCAGAAATTTTAACATATCATGTAATTTTACCTGTTGCTCCTCGCCAGAATGAATCCCCTTAAAGTTTTCTGGCTTATCAATTGGTGCAATACCAATAAAGGAAATTAACAAGAGTACCAAGGATACAATTACATATAAAATACACGTTTCAGCAAGCATATCTACTGAGTATTTATTACCGTGTTTTGGTAAAATCACAAGAGTTGTTACCAATGAAAAAATCATTGGAAATAAATAATTATATACGGTACCCCAAACATTGATAAGCGGACGTTGTTTGGGATCATTGCTCATAACTGGTCCAATAATATTAGCTGAAATATCTACAAGAGAAGATCCTACAATATATAACATATACATAATTACAAACATGAATATGCCATGACCTTTTCCACTTCCCCAAACAAATAAAAGTAACGCTGCAAATGCTCTAATAACCCAACCAATAAACATTAGAATCCGGAGTTTTCCATGCTTAGTATTCGTCTTATCAATTAGAATTGCAAGTACTGGGTCGATGATTCCATCAAATATACGTGTTGCTGTAAGAATAAAACCTGCTACTGCCACTGCAATACCATAACCTTCATTTGCAAGGTAACTGATCATACCGATCAGTATATAAAATGCCATCGATGAACCACCGTTTATCTGTGATAGTGCGATATGCCAGGTTTTAGCTCGACGATACTGTACCCCATCAATTTCACTTTGTGATAACTTTTTTTTCTCCATAATTTCCTCCTGTTTTACATTTATGATTTACCTTATCGGAATCTTTACGCTTGCATTAAAACTCCGGTTATCATCTTATCAACTTCCATTAAATGGATTAACTTTCTATTACAAAAGCTCCTTCGCTTAGCCAGCTGTTGATTCATAGCCACAATCATTTCAGTTTTTACAGAGTTACCACCCTGTTTTAAGAGTTTTTCAACTGAAAAACGATTTGTCATCTGTTGCATCGCTTCTGTAATTTCTACACCCTCTGCCATATTTCCCATTGCAGAAGATACCTGACCCATCATCGCATCTATAATAGCTGCCCCTTCAGGTGATTTCTTAATATCTCCAAGGGTATCCTTAATGGAATAATATCCTGGAATAATTTCCATTCCCGGTTCTTCAAACCAGTTGCATACTGCAGATTCCTTTAATATATATTCCTGATTTGGGGAATTAAGAATGTAAAAATGTGAGAACCTTCTTTTTCCTCTACTTTTTGTCCATCAACCAAAAGTGTAACCTTGGGCTGATTACTGTAAATTTTTATTTCAGTTTCTTTTTCTGTTCGATCCACGTAACGGCTTCCACATAGATGTACGAATGGTTCCTTACTCCACCATGCTTTATAGATATAAAATGCATCCTTCTTCACTTTACGGTCGAAGGTAACAAGACCTTTATGATTTACACCATTATCACCCGCTTCTTCGCGCCCATCTGCTGCAAAATCAAACATATTCCAGACGAAAGTAGACCATAGATAAGGGCACTTAGAGAACATCTCTAGCATATGTTCATGGTATAGAGCCTGATATTGCTCTGTGTAATCTCCCTTTTGTGGTTTAGGAGACTGAAGTTTATAGAAAGTATCTGCACCATACTCAGAAAGACCAATGACACGACTTGGATATTTTTCATGAAACTCATCAAAGAACCTATCATTATCTTCCAGTTCTCCAACGTACCAGCCAAAGTACAGATTGTAGGATATAATATCAGGGATATCCAAAAGTGGACTATCTGTTTCCAGCATGAAAAGATTCGCCATTGCTGTTACACGACTGGAATCCATTTTATGAACCAGGTCATTTAAAATATGGTGATTTTCTAATAAGTCATCTGTCACACCGGTTAAACTGATTTCATTTGATAGTGCCCAGCAGATGATTGACGGATGGTTATAATTTTGCGCTACCAGCTCCTTCATCTGCGTAATTGTATTTTCTCTTGCTACCGGTAAATGACAGGATATGTATGGAATCTCCGCCCATACAATCACGCCGTGTTGGTCGCATAAACCATAGAAATACTGATCATGCTGATAATGCGCCAAACGGATTGCATTGGTACCCATAGAAAGAATCAGTTCCATATCTTCTTCCTGCATTTCCTTTGTTAATGCATTTCCTACACCTTTTCTATCTTGATGACGGGATACTCCGTGAAGTGGATAGGATACTCCATTTAAGAAAAAACCTTTCTCCGGGTCGAATGAATAGGTACGGCAGCCAAAAGCTGTGGTAATTTCATCAACCACCTCTTCTCCAACAAGCAGCTCTGCTTTTGCGTGATATAGATAAGGGTCAATTCTTCCATTCCAAAGATGTACATTAGGAATCTTTAAGCTTTGCGACACCAGTTTCTTATTATCATCTATGTTACTGATGCAATCGCTTTCACATATAATGGGTCCTAAGCCTTCAATGGAAAGTCTTACTTTTTCTGCATCTCCAACAAAATACGCTTCAATTAAGACTATTGCATCATTCACTTTGATTTCTGGCGTTACCTTTATTCCAGGAGCCCCATAATAATCAAGATCAAAGTGCTGTTTTGGGGCAATAATGAGATTAACGTCTCGATAAATGCCTCCGTAAAAAGTAAAATCTGCACGCTGTGGATATACCCTCTGATTTGGTGCATTATCTACTCTAACTTCTATTTCATTTTCATCCTTTAGATAATCTGTAATATCTGAGCGAAAAGTAGAGTAACCACCATCGTGTAAAACACAGCTTTCACCATTTACCAGAACTTCTGCGGAAGAATTCACCCCATTAAACTCCAAATAGATTCGGTCACCCTCTTGGTATTCCGGTCTTGTTAACTGCTTTTTGTAAGTACACATGCCACGAAAATAATCATTTCCACCATCCTGGCCGTCTGTAGCATTCCAAGTGTGTGGCAAGGTAACTTGCTTTGGAACTTCCCCTTCCTTGAAAAAATCCCATCCTGCATTAATGTTTTTAGTAATTCTCAT
>JAQZBD010000227.1 GCA_029239235.1 Herbinix sp. | reverse complement strand
CGAGCATAATCACAGTGGTAGCTGCGGCTGCGGACATGATCACGAGTATGAACATGATTCAATCACATTATCATTAGATGACGGTACAGAGCTAAATTGTGTAGTTTTGGACATATTCTCTGTAGATAACAAGGATTACATTGCATTACAACCGGAAGAAGGCGAAGAAGAAGACGACAACGTATTCTTATATCGTTATATTCAAGAGGGTGACGGTGATCCCCAACTTCTAAACATAGAAGATGATGAGGAATTTGAGGCTGTTGCTGATGCGTTCGAAGAGTTATTAGATTCTGCAGAATTCGATGAAATGTTCGATGACGACGCAGACGACGCTGAGGAAGAAGAAGAGTAATATTAGCAAGTATTTCTATAATATTAAATAAGCATGCAACTTCAAACTATTGCATGCTTATTTTTTTATGATTTTTTTATAATATTTCTTTGTTACGAACTTTCTTTATTATGATATTTTTATCTTACCCTATGTGCCTGTTCTTTATTGTCTGAATCGATACCCTTTATCTCATCGACAAATCTTGAATATGGCATTACTTTATTATATCGTTCTTTTGAGCTAAGAATATACAAGTTTTCCTTTGCACGCGTCATGGCGACATAAAACAATCGGCGCTCTTCCTCCACATCCTCCTCCAGTACCGCCTTCTTATGGGGTGTAATTCCTTCATTAGCATCAATTATGAAGACAACTTGAAATTCTAACCCTTTGGAACTATGCATCGTTGCAATCGTAATGCTATCCGTCTTATTATTCTTCACCTCTAATGATTGGCGTTTTAGTTCCTCTTTATATTCCTCCATATGTGCAAACCAATCTGCAAAGGTTTTATGGTCCCTTGCACTTTCCTGAAGTTCATCCAACGTATCAAATAATTCTTCTGCCTTGATCCTTCTAATGTCAGCATACTCCTTAAGATAATCTTCGTACCCAACTCCACGTCGAATATAGTTTACTGCTGCATAGGGGCTCATCGTCCCCAAAATAGTCAAATCATATTCCAGTTGGTCCAAACGTTCCAACATCCAGTTTTTATCCTCATAATAATCCTTAAGATCCTCTAAATCAACCTCAGGTCGATCAAAACAGTCCCTGCTAATATAGCGCTTTGGACGGTTAATAATCTGTAAATAGAGACTTCTTTCGGTATGACCCATAGCAATTTTAATATATGTGATAATATCAGTTGCGATCCAATGGTCAAAGAGATTCGGTAAACTGTCCTTCATCTGAAAGGAAATGTTATACTCCATTAATTTATGGAGCATTGAACCGGATCCCATGCTGGTCCGTACCAATATTGCCATGTCGGAAAGAGCAGTTCCCTCTTTATTAAGCTTGAGAATTTCCTGTGCAAGCATTTGATTCTGCAAAGACAGAGTCTCATAATGCTGCAGGACAATTTCCTTTCCTGCTTCCTTGCAAGCACTTGCTACTTTTTCAAATCGATTTTTGTTGCGAAAAATCAAACGGTTTGAGGCATCCAAGATATTTGCTGTTGAACGATAATTCTTATCTAAGAAGATCTTCTTACATTCCGGAAAATCAGTGGGGAAATTAAGCATTATCTCGGGTTTGGCACCACGAAACCGGTAGATGGACTGATCATCATCACCAACGATAAAGAGATTATTCCTTGGATGCGCAAGCATGCGAACAATATCATACTGCACCTTATTAATATCTTGAAATTCATCAATTAATATGTACTCAAATTTTTTCTGCCACATAGCTAGAATATCTTTTCTCTCTGTAAATAATTGGTGGCAAAGGAGTAGCATATCATCAAAATCGATAAGATTTGCATTTTTCAGCTTCCGATTATATTCCGTATAAATTGTCCGGAATACTTCATCCGAACAATGGATGGAATAATAATTTGCCAACTCCATCTGGCTCCCCTTCACTAAACTAATTTCTGAAAATAAGTCAGATATAAATTCCTTCTCGTCTTCATATTCCAGCTCCATGCGATGTATGATTTCCTTCAGATATTGATGGCGTATATCTTCCCGTACGATATTTGATGCATTAAAATGATACGCGTGCTTTAATATAGTAAAAAACACAGCATGAAAGGTTCCAAAATTTACGCCGGTCCTATTACTATTTCTCTTTACAAGAAAACGTTCCTTCATCTCATTGGCTGCTGCCTTGGTAAATGTAATGACGAGAATTTTATCCTCCGGAATATGTTCTTCTTCAATCAAATGCTTTGTCCTCTCGGTAATCACCAAAGTTTTACCGGATCCGGGGCCAGCTAGTACTAGCATCGGACCGTCTTTATGCAATACTGCCTGTTGCTGTGCCTGATTCATCTGCATTGGAACCTCCATCTATCTGCTTTCCAATAAGTAGGGAAATAGAAAGCGAAACTACTATAACCCTTCCCAACACGTTCTTCGCTATCGACCGAATTACGTTGAAAGAGCTCAGCATTATTTTACATATAATTCACTTGGATTATTTCGATTTGAGGATAAGAAAGAAATAAGATATGCCCAAATTAAATTGGCTTAAAGAGTACTCGTATGCTAGTTGTAAGACTCTGTAATAATCGCTACCTGATGATAGATATCCTTATCCCTGTATCCAAGATTCCTTTGTATTGAGCATAAAAAGCTTCTGGCATACTGCAATCTATAATCTCTACCTCTTACTTAGAGCTTATATCCATTGCACACCCTTTTCTCTTTATGCTCATACTTTGGAAGTTATCTATCATTAAAAATATTATATTAATTTCATATCATTTTAATTTACTAATTATCACTTCTTAACTCAACTTCTCAATTGCCACTTTCAATCGCTTCAGACTCTCTTCTTTACCCAGGATGTTCATAATCTCATAGGCTCCACCCGGTGTTGATTGCTTTCCGGATACTGCAGTTCTAATTGGCCATAAGCCTTGTCCATTCTTGATGCCTTTTTCCGCAATATAAGCCATTATCAACGCTTCAATATTGGCTTCGGAGTAATCCTCTAATGCTTCAAACTGAGGAAGTAAATCCTTTAAAACGACAAGGGAGTTCTCTGAATCCGTCTTCATCTTTTTATGCGTATACATCGCTATATCATAATCCGGCAACTCTTCAAAGAAATCAATAATACCCTTAATATCCACAAGGGTTTCGATTCTGGATTTAACAAGCGCTGTTATTTTTCTATAATCCAGGTCCTTCGTAACAACTTCTTTGATATATGGAAGAGCCAATTGATAGAACTTCTCATCTTCCATCTTCTTTAGATACTCCCCATTCATCCAACGTAACTTAACAATATCAAACACTGCAGGCGCTTTATTGATATGGGTATAATCGAACTCCTGTATTAATTCTTCTAAGGACATAATCTCATTATTGTTGGCAGAACTCCAGCCAAGAAGAGCTACAAAGTTAATGATCGCCTCTGAAACAAAACCTTGCTCCAATAAATCTTCGTAGGAAGAATGACCACTACGTTTACTTAATTTCTTATGCTCCTCATTGGTGATTAAG
Organism: Herbinix sp.; assembly: GCA_029239235.1. Classification (GTDB taxonomy): domain Bacteria; phylum Bacillota; class Clostridia; order Lachnospirales; family Lachnospiraceae; genus Mobilitalea. The sequence continues at coordinate 2,544 of JAQZBD010000227.1, read as the reverse complement.
GGGAGATGAACATAAACCGGTTCGTCCCAACCAAAGTCCTGATACAATCTCGTATATTTAGGAGTAGAAGATAAATATTCGTTTCCTCTCACAACATGGGTTATTTTCATCATATGATCATCGATAACATTGGCAAAATTGTAGGTAGGATAACCATCCGATTTGATTAAAACCATATCATCCAATTCCTCATTTGATACCGTTATATCTCCAAAGATTACATCGTGGAAGGTGGTAGAACCCTCAACCGGGTTGTTTTGGCGAATAACATAAGGAATCCCTTTTTGAAGATTAGCCTCAATCTCCTCTTTTGATAAATGAAGACAATGCTTGTCGTATTTGGTAATTTCCTTTACCTCTTCCTCATCCTCATCTGCCAAATTACCTACCGCTGTTTTCAAGGATGCTAAACGCTCCTTGGTACAGAAGCAATAGTAAGCTGCTCCCTTATCCACCAACTGCTTTGCATATTCCAGATAAATGCCACTTGCTTGACGTTCACTTTGAACATAAGGTCCGTAGCCACCATCCTTATCCGGTCCTTCATCGTGAATTAATCCGGTTCCCTGGATGGTACGATAAATAATATCAACCGCTCCTTCTACAAGGCGTTCTTGGTCCGTATCTTCTATTCTCAGAACAAAGGTTCCACCTTCATGTTTTGCAATTAAATACTCATATAATGCTGTTCTTAAATTACCGACATGCATCCTACCGGTCGGACTCGGGGCGAATCTGGTTCTGATCTCGCTCATAGTTATCTACCTCTCATCTTGTTATATTTGTAAGATTAAATGGATCTAATCTAATTAATAAATTTAAATTACTGAATAATACTACTGAAGAGAATTTTGATATAAACCGTTATAATAACTATTATAATCAAAGGTTCCATTCATCATTTGTTGAAACATGTCTTGGAACATCGGGCTACTAACAAGTGTAATGAGGTAAAGAAAGAGCAGTAAAAAGATAACTAACGCTACAATCAAATTTACTCTTGCCCAATTTTTCTTACTTTCCGGCACTTTGCCACCAAAAGCCCAGACAAATAACATGATTATGAATACCAGAACTCCGACAAACGGAATAAACATCAGAGCGTAGGTACCCAACCAATTCATAAACGAAATCGGTTTATCGGCTACTGTTTCATTCACTGCCCTTTGTCCGATAACTCCTTCCGGCATCTGCATTGCAATCGATCTATGGTTCATATCCGCTGTCTCCCCTGAATTATGTTCATGGGGTAAAGCGTTGATTATAGTATGTGTATGTTCTCGAAAAGAAGCCCCACAATATTCACAAAAATTTGCCTCTTCATTCTGTAATTGTCTCCCGCAAGTATTACATTTCATTGACTTTCACCTCTTTAGCATTGTTTTTCCCATTATACCACAACTTTTTTAAAAATCAAATTATAGTTTCTATTCTTAGTACGTCCTAAAGCGATAATGGAAGCTAAAACAGGTGCCTTAAAAGGTAAATTCCTCTTAGACACCCGCTCTAGGTCATTTCTATTATTTTATAAAATAGGAAAGCTTAACCTTCTGTCTTCATCGCTTCTATTGCACTAATTTTGGTAGCACGTCGTGCCGGGAAATACCCGGATAGAAGACCGACAGAAACTGAAATCCCAAGAGAAATTAAAGGTAGATAAATTGGTATGATAGAAAAGGAGGTATTCTCCATATCATACATATAATTACCGGACATTAGTGCTCCAAATACCGGTGCTCCAAATTTATTAATTCCCCATGAGGCGATATATCCCAATAAAATTCCTAATAGTCCTCCGAACAAGCCAATCATCGCTGCTTCGAATAAGAATAATTTACGAATGTCCTTGATAACACACCCAAGCACTTTCATAATACCAATTTCCTTCGTCCGCTCATAGATGGACATAACCATCGTATTGGCAATACTGATTGCAGAAACTAACATCGCTACGAATCCCAGGGCTCCAAGCACCATTTGCAAGGTTTGCGAAGCATCCTGCAGTGGCTTTAAATACTGCATCATACTATAGGACTGAAACCCTAGCTCTTGAATTTTATCCTGAACCTCAATAACATTATCTACGTTATCAACATTTAACTTTATCTGTTGATATTCAGAGATGGATTTCACTGCTTTTTTACGGTCTTCAAGTGATAAAGTGTTACAATACTTTAGATAAATCTGTTTAAAATAACTCAAATCCATATAAGTATTGTAGTCAAACTCACCGTTGGTTTGTTCCATCTTCGCAATATTTTTTAGCGGAAGACTAAATGCTTTCTTTTTCTCATTCACCGGATACTCTTCAAATTTTAACTCGATTTTATCCTTCTGAAGATCAACCTCTTTCGGTTGATGTGCTCTTGACATAGGATCCGTAAATTCATACGGTGTTGAAAACCCAAAAATAATTGGTGTATTGTCATCCGCTGTCGGGTATGCTCCGTAGGACAAAGCAGGAAAATCAAAGTCTTCAAAGGTCTGAAGATCCATCGCTGTGATATATACCCAACTCACATATTTGCCGGCATATAACGTCGC
>JAQZBD010000017.1 GCA_029239235.1 Herbinix sp. | reverse complement strand
GTCTTGTCCTTCTATGAGGAAAACAGGGATACTTTTGAACCCTGGGAGCCGGCACGCGGTGTGAATTTCTACACTCTTTCCTATCAAAAAGCTTCCCTCACTGCCGAGTATAATCATATGACAGAAGGAAAGCTTATTCGCCTTTGGGCATTTTCAAAAAATAATCCCGAGGAGATTGTAGGTTGTGTATGTTTTCAAAATTTTCTCCGTGAACCCTATCAAAGCTGTACCCTTGGTTATAAAATCAGTCATAAATACCAACACCAGGGCTTTGCCTTTGAAAGTATCGGGAAAGGACTTGATGTGATATTTGAGGATCTCCATTTACACCGAGTTGAGGCATATATTATGCCGGAAAACGAAGTCTCCCGGCATGTAATTGAAAAGCTTCAGTTTCAACAAGAGGGTTTAGCCAGATCCTATGCACGTATTCATGGAACCTGGAGGGATCACTTGCGATATGTGCTCCTTAATCCATTTGACTGTTAAAATCAATTGGTAGATACCAGTATCCGAAATCACCCTGCTGGAGTTCTCTCCGGCGAATGGATTTGAAACTTTCAAACCCGAACATTTTAGCCATGAAGCGCTCTCGTTCATGATAAATTCCCGGAATGCCTATTATGTACTGGCTGCCGTATCTGTCTTTTCTTTTTGCAAAGATTAAGTGATGATAGCAATAAAAACCATGCATTAGAAAGCTGTTATTACTAAGACTCCAGGTCTCTTTCGGAAGCATACCAATATCCTTTGGCTCCATCTTCACGCAGAAAATAATTTCATTATCCTCAAAAGGATATATGCGTGTAAAATGTTCGAAGAAATATTTTGCTGTCGGGTGCTCCTGCTGTGACAATTGCTCTTGCTGCTCTGACTCTGAACTCCCGTCCCTGGCAGCCTCCCATTCTATTTGATCCGGCATTTGATCGGAGATCTGGGATTCATCTGTCTCTTCTCTCTCTGATAAGTCATTATTTTGTTCAAATTCTGATTGATTCTGATCTTCGGTATACTCTTCCCGTCCATCCTGCTCATTACCTACATCTTCATTTTGGGGTTGGAAAAATAATTCGGAAATATCCTGAGTCGGTGACATCTCCGGTATATTAAAGAACTCTGAAGGAAAAACTTCCTTTTCGACCGTACTCTGCGAAGGCTTATACAGTCGCTCAACGGTCTTCCAGCCTCTGGGCAACTGATACTTTGGAATTGCAAGTTGCTCTTCTATTGTTAATCCACTGATTGAATCTTCTATCTCAAGGTTATTTTCCCGGATTTCAGTATGGGTCTGAACAATCTTAGGCTTTTCTTCGAAAACTTCCTTCGTTTCCGTCTTCGCTGCTTGGATAGAGGTTCCCTCTGGGGATCGCTTTTCCGCCTTTCGCTCTGCCAAACTCCCGGACGGACTTTTCGGTTTTAAGGCAGCCATCACCTCTTTCGCAACAATCGGAGTATCATCCCACTCCGTAGCAAAGAACACATTTTCGTTTAAAAATATAAGAAGCCCACCCATATCCGTAAGGCTGTAGCCTGAATTCATGATATTATTTTCATCCGCAGTGAGTTTACTATCCAGCATCTGACCCTTTAATACCGAATCTCCCAGATAGATTAACTCCATATTATGTTTGTCCCTTTGGATCAAATAGGTGGGGAATATGCTGTCTAATTGACCTAGCAATTGCATATGTAAGGTAATCTTTAATTGTCCATTCTTTCCCTCGATCCTGGCATATCCCACATTTCTCCTCTTCACGCCATTCTCATATTGGTACATATAACTTTTCCAAATCGGATCGTTTCGTAATTCTATTAAATATATTCTCTTATATGCAGCAATATTCCTCTGTAATAATTTGATAGATTTGAAAACTTTCTCTTATGCGATTCAAGGTAAAGAGTGAGCTCCTGATTCTGATCGGGATGTTATCTTTAATGCAATGGCTCGCCGCCTTAAGGCAAGAGAAATAGAAGCAAATACCTTGAACAAAAAAATCACTCTGTGTGGAAAATGTATAGAGGCATGCCCCTATACTCAGAAATATCTGACTACTTCCTCAGTTAATTAAAATGTGATGTTTTGTGGCAAATCTATATATTATGTTCAATTATTAATAACAGAAAAGGTCTTAACGGGTTGCACTCCTACTACAATCCCGAAAGACCTTCTTTTATCTCTTCTTTTATCTTTTCTTTTATCTTTTCTTTGCCTGTTTTTTCGGAGAGAAATCCACAAAGTAGCAGTCTTATGTGGAAATCATCCTACTCTGCCCGTGGTTAACTCGTCTGCCAGGGCTGCAAACTGCTGTAGTGACAAGGCTTCACCTCTAATGTTTTCCGATATCTCCAGACGTTCCAGCGCTTTTCCGATCTCTTCCTTTGTAAAGGATAACTCCAGTGAATTGTTTAGACCATTCACTAAGGTTTTTCTTCTTTGATTAAAGGACGCTCGAATCATCCGAAAGAGTAATTTTTCATCTTTTACCTGTACAGGAGGATTCTCATGTAAGGTAAGGCTTATAACCGCTGAGCCCACATTAGGTCTAGGCATAAAGCAGTTTGGGGGAACATTGGCCGCAATATATGGCTTTGCATAATATTGCACTGCCAGAGACAAGGCTCCGTAATCTTTCCCTCCCGGTGCCGCCTGCATACGATCTGCAACCTCTTTTTGAACCATAACCGTAATATTTTTGAGTGGTAGATGTCGTTCAAACAAATCCATAATAATTGGAGTAGTGATATAATAAGGCAGATTAGCCACAACCTTTATTGGCTTTCCATTATTTTTCTCTTCTACCAGGGCATTTAGATCCAGCTTTAGAATATCCTTATTTATTACTGTTACATTATCATATTCCGATAAAGTATCTTCTAAAATTGGGATCAGCATCCGGTCAATCTCAACCGCCGCAACTTCTCTTGCATTTTCACAAAGATACTGGGTCAGAGTTCCGATACCCGGCCCGATTTCCAAAACAAAATCATCCTTTGTTATGCCTGCCGCTTTTATAATCTTATCCAATACATGTGTATCAATCAGAAAGTTTTGTCCGAATTTTTTCTGGAATACAAACTTGTATTTATTTAATATCTCAATCGTGTTCTTGGGGTTTCCCAGTTCACTTTCATCATCTATTCACTTTCATCATCTATTCACTCTAATCAACGACTCACTTACTTAAAAATTGCTTTAACCGCTGACTATTGCTCTTCTTTCATGTTACACGTTTCTAGGGCAAGCGGTAAAACCTCTTAGCATTTTCCTCTGTAACCCGAAGTACTGTCTCGTAATCCATCTGTTTAATCCGAGCTATCTCCTGAGCCACATAGGTTAAATTAAATGAATTATTTCGTTTTCCGCGGTTAGGCACCGGTGAAAGATAAGGGCTGTCTGTTTCTAAAACTAGTTTCTCAAGCGGTGCATATTCCACTACTTCCTTTAGCTTTTTACCATTTGTAAAGGTTACGACACCGCCGATTCCAAGGTAAAAATCCATATCCAGATACTGTCTTGCCTGTTCTACTCCATAACCAAAGCAATGAATAATCGCCCCAATCTCCTCTGCCTTTGCCGCTTTTAACATAGAATAGGTATCATTTGCCGCGTCTCTGCTATGAATGATCATTGGGAAATTTAATTCCCGCGCTAACTCAATCTGCCGCTCAAACCACTTCTTTTGAATCGCTCTGTCCGGGGTATCCCAATAATAATCAAGACCAATCTCACCAATCGCTAGGTTCTTTTCATGCTTTGCTTTCTCTTTTAGCCAAGCAAAGGTCTCTTCATTCAGCTCCGCGGTACCGCTGGGATGAATCCCAACAGCGGCATAAACAAAGGGATATTGTTCGGCCAAGGCCAATATCTTATCAATTGTTCCGACCTCAGAACCCACATTAACTACATGATTAATTCCATTTTTTAAAAAACTATCCAGCAATTCTTCCCGGTCTATATCAAATGCCTCATCTTCATAATGAGCATGGGTTTCAAATATCATAAAATAACCTCTAACTTCCTTCTTTGTCGATATTATAGCATGTAAAAAACACATGCTATGGCACTTCGTGCCAAGGATGCGCACTCCGCTTCGCTTCGGCGCTGGTATAATATCTGTCGATATTATACAACAGCCAGTCCCTCATTTCAACATAGGAAATGCCACTGATTGCTTGTTATGAGAAATGTATCAGAAACTATTATAAAATCCAACTCTAAAAAAGAGGTATTAGTATCACTCATATCAAGGATACCAGTACCTCTCATTTATCATCGAATCCTATTCACGTAAATTTAAAATCTACTAAAGCAAGTATACTAATCCTTGTATTTAAAGTTTTGTCTTCCTACGCCTTCCTTCTTTACATTATGATCTTGATTTTGATTTTCCGGCTTTACTGAATTAGTAATACTATTGAATTTTTCCTTTGATTTTGTTTGATTCATCTTTTCTTGCTTTTCTTTTTCTCTGCTCATAATTACCTCCTAATGGTTTCAGTAATGCATCTTCTCTCGTTAATAATTCTCATTTTCTATTAATCATGTCTTATCGTTATTTTCTAAGGCGTTAGTTTGAATTATTAAAATAATAATTCGCATCTGACACCTAGTGACCTTACAAGCATGGTCGTTATTGATAGTATGAAAAGCTTTTTTATTTTTATGTATTTTATATTTTCTGCAACTATTAAAATGCAGCAGAAAACCTTTACTGCTGCCGAATAATTTAAGCTGATGCTATTTTTGCGAAACTAAGTTGCTATTTTCTGCAACATAGGCTGGAAAGGTTGAAAATAAATGGTAGAATTAGTATATTGAATGAGAAATGGAGGTGCATCCTTTGAAGATACATATTAATGAGAATCCGGGGCTTAAGGAAACCGAAATTACCATCAGCTGCAATAAAATAAGCACTGAGGTAGAAAAGATTATTTCCATGCTCCGGGTACTTGATTTAAAGCTCACAGGAAGAAAAGATGACCAGACTTACATTTTAGATGCCTCAAAGGTACTTTATATAGATACAGTCGATAAAAAAACCTTCTTTTACACAAAGAAGGATGTGTATGAAACAGATTTAAAATTATATGAATTGGAAGAACAGCTTGCAGCCTTAGATTTTATTCGAATTAATAAATCCTGTATCTTAAATTTTAATCAGATTACCTCAATCAGAGCAGATATTGACGGTAAGCTGCTGGTAACCATGAGTAATCAAGAAAAAATATTTGTATCGAGACAATATGCACCTGTAATTAGAAAAAAACTGGGGGTGAAATAATGGAACACAAGGTAAATCCTTTCTTTCAATTTATATCCAGGACACTTATACTGTTTGCAATGGATATCCTGATGCTAATGTTAATTGCCGCCCTGTTCGGAGAAAAAACCAGAGAAATATCCACCATGTTCCAATTCGGATCAAAGGGCTTGGCCTCTATAACTCTGCTGCAGTTTCTATTAAGTGCAGCTTCCATAAACCTCTTAATGAATCTATTCTTTAGCGAGCGTATCTTTAAGCATATGATGGCTCTATGGCGAACAATTGCTATGTTACTAAGCATTCTTATCCTACACATTGTGTTTATTTTGTTATTTGGTTGGTTCGCTTATAATAATTCTCTAGGCTGGGCTGGTTTTTTCATCTGCTTTGGCGGAGGTTTTCTGATCGGTTCTACTGTAATGATTATAAAAACGAAACTGGATAGTAAGCGCTATGATGAGCTGCTCCATGAATATAAGGAGCAAAGAGAGGAGGTAGAGGATGAATAGCATATGTATTAAGGATATTTCTAAAAGCTTTAATCAAAAGCAAGTATTAAAAAATCTTTCTTTAACCGTATCATCCGGAGAAATCTTCGGGCTGCTTGGACCATCCGGAGCAGGAAAGACAACTCTTATTAAGATACTAACGGGCCAGCTTTCCTATTCCGGCAGTGCGGAGATTATGGGCAAAAGCTGTGATAGCCTGGATCGTAGTATTTACTCTGAGATAGGAATGGTTATGGATAACAGCGGAATCTACGAACGTTTGACCTGCTATGACAACATGATGCTTTTTGCAAAATTTAATAATGTTAAAAAAGATGTTGTGGTAAATGCGTTAAAGCGGGTAGGATTAACCGATGTTAAGCTTTCCGCAGAAAAATTATCAAAGGGTATGAAGCAACGGCTGATTTTAGCCAGAGCCTTGCTCCATCATCCTAAGATACTCTTTTTAGATGAACCCACCAGCGGCCTGGATCCTGCTACTGCAAATGAGATCCACCGGCTATTACTAGAGCTAAAAGCAGACGGAACCACTATATTCCTGACAACTCACAACATGATAGAAGCTCATAAACTCTGTAATCATATTGCGCTGTTAAACGAAGGCCATATCGTGGAATTTGGTATCCCCGATGATATTTGCAGAAAGTATAATAAAGAGAATATGATATCCATCCTATGCCGGGATGGTAAAACCGTAACTATCATAAATAAGCCGGAGAATGCAACACAAATTGCTTCCTATTTTGCAGAGGAAAAAGTGGAAGCCATCCATTCCTCCGAGCCTAACCTGGAGACCGTATTCATGTCTTTAACCGGAAGGGAGTTGGATATCTAATGCATGTTCAGAATATTACAGCTTTATTTTATAAACAGATCAAGGATTCTCTTAAGAATACGCCCGTATTAGTTTTATTTATCGTATTCCCGATTATTGCCCTTGTCATGACCCAGGCTATGAAGGGTCAGGCTGGAATGGATTCCCTCTTTGTATCCATGTTCTCAACGATGCATTGTGTCTTTACTCCCATTATGGCTACCAGTAGTATTATCGCTGAGGAAAAGGAAAAGAATACATTACGAGTATTATTTCTGTCAAATGTAACCTTAAAGGAATATCTGCTCAGCATTGGGGGCTTCGTACTCCTTGCAAACTTAATCACAGGCAGCATATTCTTGTTATTTACCGAGTATTCAGTAAAACAGTCCTTAATTTTTATGGCATCGCTGGCCATAGGAAGTCTCATATCCCTTGTGTTAGGAGCCTGCCTCGGATTGTATTCAAAAAATGCTGCTGCAGCAAGCGGTATGGCTATATCTATTGGGATGATATTCGCCTTTATGCCGATGTTAGCTAACTTTAATTCCGGTATCGAAGCTATCTCAAAATTTACCTTTAGCGGTCAGATCAGTTACTTTTTGGCGGGTAAGGATGTTACTGTCTTTGGGCTTATCGTTCTTGTAATTAATTTCGTTCTCCTCTTCGCTATTGCTACGGTTTTATATTCGAAGAGCATTAAGGAGGATTAAAATTTCAATTTATCTTAGTTTTTGATTTATATCTCTCTAAAAGGGCTGCTACTTTATCATGTTGATTTAGTAGCAGCCCTTTGCCTTATAAGTAATCCACCTGCCCTTAAGCCTCTATCTCGCTGATTTCTTTCTCAATATTAGAAAAATCAATTACCAGCTCTTCAAATATACCAAAGGGTATTTTGTCAACAAAGGTATAATACTTTGGCGTACTATCCCTCGAAAACTCAAATACCGTAACCATCTTTTTCTCAGGGTCAATAATCCAATATTCTCTGACCCCTGCATCCAAATATTTATTAAGCTTTTTAATATAATCAAGCTTCCCGCTGCTTCTTGATACAATCTCAGCGATAAAATCCGGTGCCCCATTACATCTGCTTCGATCCACTTTATTCTTATCACATATTACCATAATATCTGGTTGCAGCATTGTTTTATTATCGTTATCCAGTCGTACATCGAAGGGAGACAAATATACTTTACATTGCCCCTCTTTCTTTTTTATATAACTTTTTATAACAAAATAAAGTTCACCAATGATTGTCTGATGCACTGCACTAGGAGCTTCCATAAAATAAAAGTTACCATCCATCAATTCCACTCGCGCATCATCCGGTAGTGCATAATAATCGTCAGTTGTATATTTATGTGTTACATCATATGGGATAGCTTCGTGTAAAACCTCAGCATTAGTGCTATTCAAGTCATAGGAATTCTCCTTAAGGGCATCTGCTATTGCTTTCAAAGTATTGTACCCGGGTGATTTGGTCGCTCCGCTTAATATCTTATTCAAGGTTCCAAGCGGAACACCGGATTTTTGTGATAATTCTTCATTGGTCAGTTTCTGCAGCTTTTTAACACTTTTCAACAACTCTATATCCATACTATTAACCCCCTAATTCAATGATGGATGTAATAATAATGATCTAATATAATTTCTAAATTTAAATAAGTTTTATCTAATTCCTTATCTACTAATATATTACCATGAATAGAGTTATTTTTCAATATATCATTACCTTAAACGGTAATATTAATATAAAAAATTACCGCAAGAGATAATATGGATTTTATGACATTCCTCTATATTATTTCTTGCGGCCATCTGATCATATTATTAATTTCTTCTAAGTTCAGCTAAACAATTACTAGCAGTTGCCCTCATGAACATGCAAAAGCTTATTCCTTGCAAGCTTCGCTAACTGATATACTCGTTCCACCGGGGTTGCTTCACAGTCCTGCATCTGCCACCTGGGGAAGAACCGGGAAATATGGAGCGGAATCTCCGGACTGATCATTGACAGCCATTCTGATAACTTCTCCATCTCCTCGTTGGTATCATTTTTTCCGGGAACAATTAGTGTAGTAATCTCGACATGACTTTGTTCAGCGGCTATCTCAATTGTTCTCTTTACTGTCTCTAGGTCTCCGCCCAGCTCATGATAATAATGCTCCGTAAAGCATTTCAAGTCTATATTAAAAGCGTCAATAAACGGTAGAAGTTGTTTTAGCGGTTCCTCACAGATATACCCATTGGTCACCACTACATTTCTCATACCCTTTTCTTTTACAAGCATAGCACAATCACGGACAAATTCATAACCAATCAACGGCTCATTATAGGTGTATGCTATTCCGATGTTTCTACGGTTCTGTAACAATAATGCTTTTTGAACCATTTCCTCAGCTGTAGTTTCCTGAATCCCTATCTCATCTCCTCCCACCATGGAGATGTCACTGTTCTGGCAGAAGGAGCATTTCAGGTTACAACCATAGCTGCCTATAGATAGGATTCTGCTGCCGGGATAAAAATGAGCCAGCGGCTTTTTTTCTATCGGATCAAGAGCAAGGGCTGTAAGCTTGCCATAATTCTCACTGGTAATTTGACCCTCGCGATTTGTCCTTGCCCTGCATAAGCCAATATGCCCTTCCTCTATGTTACAGTGGTGTGGGCAGATGTTACACCTGACTTTCATTTATGTCTCACCACCTCAAAGCGTTCCATACGAACGGCTTCATTGTCATAAATTCCTGCTTTTTTCCTAGCAATAGCAACCTGTTCATCCACTGTATTTACATTTTCAAGATTTGGGAGCAACAATCCTCGTTTTCGTCCTGAAGACACAATAACTCCATAACGGACAACATCCAGTTCTGCCGTAGAAGAGATTGGTTCTGGTTCCCCAAGCACATCCACACTTATGATTAGTTCTGGCAGCTCTTCCTGCGCTACCGGTGGAAATCGTGGATCCTCCAGCCCGGAACTTACGGCATTGCGAAGAATTTCCTCAGCAATGCTATCCGTTACAGGACTAATGGTTCCGATACAACCGCGCAAACTTCCGTGCTTCTTCAAGGATACAAAGACACCAGCCTTTCGTGTTGTCATCTCCTGCGGTAGCCCCTTTGGCATTTTCATATACTCCCCTGTTTCAAGATGATATTCCAAAGCCTGTCTTGCTAAATGAACATAAGGGTCTTCCTTTTCTTGCTGCTTACGAACAAGCGCTCTCTGTTTCTCTGTAAATATCTGATCAAAATTCCTCTGATCACTTTCCCCGGTGATTTTAAACTCACACAAAGCATACCCTACACCAAAGGTTCCTTCATAGGATAAGAAGTCCGTTTCCACCGTCTTACCACTCAATGCGCCTGCCATGATGGTGAAGGACTTAAGTCCGCATTCCGCTGCTGATTCGCAGAAGTCAGGAGAGAATTCCATAAACTTAAGGAAGTCTCCAGCTTTCATTGCCTGTGTCACCTGCTGATCAAATTCCGAACCTTCCTTTGCAAAGCCGTAGGGTCCCTCCGACTTTAATTTATGGGACAAATCACCGCTTGCTACAAATACAATTCTTCTTCCAAGCTTGTCCGCTGTCTTAGCTACACATTTTCCCAGCTTATAGTGATCAGTGTTTGACAGACCCGATAAGCCCATACGGACCAATTTATAGTCCTCCATATATTGATTGATAAAATATAGGGGAACCATGGTTCCATGATCTAAATGGGGATTCTTTTCCCCCAGTGTTCCCGCCTCAATACCATTCTTTTCTGCACACTGCTCTAAGGCATCTACAAAATCCTCGTCATACCACACATGATAGGATACTTTTCCAGCACTGAACTGCCCGAAGTCTCCCGTTGCTTCCTTCCCTGGAGAGATATGGAAATAATCCGAGTACATCATAGAATGTGGTGAGGAAATGATGATTGTCTCAGGCTTTAATGCAGCAATTCGTTTAGCAACTTCATGATAGCTTTCAATTGTTTTACTGATTTGTTCCTCCTGTCCTTTGCCAACTTCCGGAACAATCAGCGGTGGATGGGGAACAATAAATGCACCGACAAGTGCCATAATATCACCTCCGTAATTTATATACAAAATACTGAATATAATGGAATCGCTATAAAATTCTCAGCTCGTCCAAAATTTTTTAAGGATGCTTTGTATGCTCTATCGGGTTGATACCTTTTTAAGAACTCTGACAGACTTTTTGATTTTGTATTCATGTCATGCCTTACTTCAATCACGGTAATAATTCCGTCTTTTTGGAGTAAAAAATCTAGTTCAGCAGTATTTCCGCTGACCCAGTAATATAGATCATAGCCTGTAGCAGTAAGCGATTGTGCTACATAATTCTCAGCAATAGCTCCCATGAAGTAATTATTTTCACCGTTTAGGATTACATGCTATGAGATACCTGACTTCGCAGTAAGCAAACCAATGTCACCCATATATAGTTTAAAACTAGATAGATCAGAATATACTGATATTGGGTCCATTCCATGTTCTGTCTTTTGACATTTAAGTACAACACCAGCAAAATTCAGCCATTCTATCGATGTACCGTATATACCTGCTGTTCCTCCTTTTTGAACCATTTTATATTGAAACTTTTTATTGTCTTTTGCTAACTGAGCAGGAATGGACTGATAACAAGCTCTAATTTTGACACTTTCTGTATTTATTGCATATTTTGACATGTCTGCTAAGTAGTTATCCAATATTTGATTTTGTACATCGGGAACAGTAATCAATTTACCCGTATCGATAAACTCATTAATTGCAGCAGGCATTCCGCCGATGATCAAATAATTTCGTTATAAGTCAATTGCTCTTTGATGAGGAGCCTCAGGCATTACTTCTATGGACTTAAAACATTCTCTTATTATATCAACTAGTTTTTCTTCTCTATTAGCCCATAGGAATTCTTCAAAGTCAAAAGGATATAGCGTCAACGTATTAACTTTTCCAACCGGAAAAGAATACTTTTCTCTATTGATTGCAACACCAAGTAAACTGCCTGCCGCTATTATATGATATTCCGGCGCCTCTTCATAAAAATATTTTAGACAGGTTAATGCTCTCTCGCATGCCTGGATCTCATCAAAAATAATCAACGAATGTTCAGGAATTATCGCTTCCTTTGCATAGCTTTCTAAAAACAGGAGTAACCGCTCCGGGTCAATGTTATCTTGAAAGAAGGATGCTACCGCCAAATTCGTTTCTAAATTAATGTATACTACATTCTTATAGAATCTCTCTCCAAATTCCCGAATAATATATGTTTTACCTACCTGCCTGGCTCCATTAACAATTAACGGTTTTCTATTTTTACTAATTTTCCATTTCATTAAATCAGTTTCAATTTTTCTTTTCATGGAAGTCCTAACCTTTCGATATCATGCTCCCATTATATTCCTTTTATATTTTTATGCAAAGAAAAATCAAAATATTTTGATTTTTTCTCACATAAAAAACAAAACAAGACTATGTATGACTTAATGATACTACAATATATTTTCAATCCATGGTAGACGCATGGTCAGACTACCTTGTTTTACAGTTAAAATACCAAATTCGTTATAATCGTACTTGCCACTACTCCGGTTAACATAGCAAGAAGACATCCCACCAGTGTATAGCGGGTCTTTTTAACACCTGCTGCCATAAAATAAACCGCCAGCGTATAGAAAATGGTTTCCGTGCTGCTCATAATAATACTGGTTAACCTTCCAAGATAGGAATCCGGACCATATTCCTTAAAAATATCTAAGAGAAGACTGGTCGCCGCTGAAGAGGAAAACATTTTTATAATGACCAGAGGAACTGCCTGTGAAGGAAAGTGCAAGAGGTCTGTAATAGGCTGCAATGCACCGGCAATGATTTGTAACGCTCCTGACGCCCTGAGAATGCCAATAGCCACCATAAGTCCAATTAAGGTAGGTAAGATATCTAAGACCACCTTAAAGCCGTCCTTGGCGCCATCAATAAAGTCATCAAATACATTCTGCTTTGATAACAAGCCCATTCCGATAATGTAAAATAAAATAAATGGAATAATATAATCCGAGATATAGATTAGAAACCTCATATTAAAACAACCTTACTATGTCTTTGTTTTATTCTATGAGGTTATCCAAGAACATATGAATTTTATATGAAATGCTTCGATGTCCATCGCGAACACAGCGCTTTTATAGAAATTAATATCCATTTTTACTTACGTATATTTTAATTGAGCGATACAAGCCTATTGCCTATTCATTAAGAAAGCCTTACTGCACCTTAAAAAGCCGAATCTGGTCATATACAATCGATATTTGCTATGGTATGATTATTATGTTAGTTTAATCTAACTTAATTTCAGTCATAGGAGGTATGATCTGAATGGAACATAAGGAAACTAAATCTGTATTTTCAATAAAAAATCTTGATGATATATTGCGTATCTGGAATGATACCTCAATTTCTTTACAAGATATTCGCCATAATTTGATTCCACCGAACGAAAATATAGAAGGGTATCATATGCCATCAAACGCATTTATTTACACCATTGGAGCCAAAGCAAAGGTTTTTTTAAATGATACGCCATATCAAATGGAACGTACCGGTATGTTCCATGGCGGAAAAGATACACAACTGTCCATATACCCTTTAGGAAGCTGGATAGAATATTATATTGTATTTTATAGAGCAGGCGAATCACCCTTTCATAGGCTCCAGTATGCGAAACTACTTAAAAGTGTAAATCCCTTTCTGCAGCAGTATGGATTTACTCCCAGTAATCCAATTTTTTTAACAGAACTTTTAAAAAAAATGTTTGAATGCTGGAAGCACCCTACACCTTTAGAGACATTCTACGAAAAATCTGCTTTTTATCAATTGGTCTATGAGATTTATAAAGAACTACAACAGGAGCAAATTGATATTCTATTGCCTGATGTGGTTACGCAGGTTAAGCGGTATATTAAGAATCACTATCAAGAGCTCATTTACATACAAACACTTGCAACAGCATTGCAGATCAGTCGAAGTCAATTGCACAAGCTATTTGTTCAGCAGGAAGGAAAAAGTCCACAGGAATATTTGATGGATGTTCGTTTATCACAGGTAAAGAGGTATTTAGTAGATACTGATTTCTCCATAAGAGAAATCGCTTATGCCTGTGGATTTGCTAATGAATTTACCTTGATGAAGACCTTTCGGAAGCATCAGCATATGACTGCCGGAGAATATAGAGACAAAATGGCATACCTAAAAAGACATGAGGCCATGGATTACCGTTCCTTCTTCCTCTATAATGAGCAAGGTCAAGTTAGTATCGACAAACTTTTTAAAGAAGGAGAACGAAATATGATTAGACAAATAAAGCACAAAGCCCTAATTTCAGCCGCACTGTCCATGATGCTGCTACTTACTGCCTGCAGTACTACACCGGTAAACACTGGAACAACTGATAATTCGCCTACCACAGAGGCTGTTACCCAAATTCCAGATACAGTAGCTGCTGAAAAAGATACCAGGACAATCCATTTGGAATATGGAGATGTTGAAATACCAAAGGAACCTAAGAACGTAATTATCGCTTATAATCAGGGCGATTTGCTTGCCCTTGGAATTACACCGGTTGGGGCTACCTTTAGTACCGGAGCTGCTTTTGAAGATTTAGCAAAGAATATTACAGAAATTGATGGCTGGAGCGTGAACCCAGAGGAATTAATGTCATTAAATCCTGACTTAATTATATGGGGAAGTTATAATGAGAAGGATTATGATACATTATCAAAAATTGCACCAACCTTAGCCGGTGATTTTTTTAGCATGACATATGAGGAGCGCCTTAGCTTTTTTGGGGAGGTATTTAATCGCTCTGAAAAAGCCGAAGAATTGATTAACGAGTTTAATCAGAAGCTTTCTGATTCCAGAGAAAAATTACAAGAAGCTGGCCTTATAGAAAAAAGTGTGTCTTGCGTAGAAGTTAGAGATGGTCTTATCCGTGCCTTTCAATATGGAAGAGGGGGTAACCTGGTTTATGATATGTTAGGGCTTTCTGCTCCAACAAAGCTTAGAGAAACCTTTGAAAATGAGGAGTCTGTCGATCTTTCCTATGAAGTAATTCATGAGTATATGGGAGACTTTATTCTATTAAATGCAGGCGCTGATACCTTAATCGATAATGAAATGTGGGAGAACTTACCTGCCGTTAAGGAGGGTAGGGTAATTCAGGCATCCTCTGATATGTTCTGGTTTAATGACATAATTTCCTTATCGGCACAGATTGATGTTATTACTAATTCCATGCTGGAATCATCCAAGTAGAATTTTTATTTATAGTAATTCAGAATAAATTAATGCCACAGCATCTGTTAGTTAACGTAGAGAACGTAGCTTTACGAGGCTAACAGGTGCTATGGCTATTTTTTTGAAACAAATTTTGCAACGCGTTCTTCACTGCCTAAATCAGGCTTCTGCCGCTCAAATTTTGTTATACCACTATACTCATTCTAGCTTCTTCTAAGGATGCAAATTCACCATTTCCTATCATCTGACAAATAATATTGCCGATGGCAGTTGCTTCGGAAGGACCGGCTGCCACCTTACGTCCGGTATATTTTGCGGTTAAATCATTCAAATAAGTTGCATTTGAACCTCCACCGATAATATTAATACATGGATAATGCTTTCCGGTCAGCTTTTCAATCTCGGTCAGTGTTTCCGCATAGCATTTTGCCAAACTGTTATAAATAACCGCTGCGATTTCGGCCAGTGTCTCCGGAACCTGCTGCTTGGTTCTGTCACAGTAATCCTTTACTGCCTGAGTCATGCTATCCGGTGACAGGAAGCAGGAATCATTACAATCAACGATGGAAGGAATCGCTTCCTTAGAGGCACTCTCACAGATCTCAGCAAAGGATTTATCTGCTCCTATTTCCTTACGCACGGATTGAATCATCCACAGACCCATAATATTTTTTAAGATTCGATATCTATAGTTATAACCACCCTCGTTTGTAAACCCTGAAATTCTGCAAGCTTCGGAACAGTTTGGTGTCTCTGATTCAATACCCATCAAAGACCAGGTTCCGGAACTAATATAAAGTGTATCTCTCTCTATGCTTGGTACTGCTGCCACCGCAGAGGCTGTATCATGAGAAGCCGGAGCAACTACCTTACAGTCATATCCGATTGCTTCTCTAATTCCTGCTCTAAGATTGCCTACAATACTACCCGGCATTTGGAGATCTGTAAATAATTTCTTAGGCAGACCAAGTGTTTCAATCAGCTCGTAATCCCAGGTTTTCTTATAAACATCTAACATCATACCAGTTGAAGCAATGGTATATTCCTGCCTTTTCTCCCCAGACAGCAGGAAATGATAATAATCCGGTGTAAATAAAAGGGCATCCGCTTCCTCTAACTGCTCCTGATGTTCCTTTTTAAGAGCCATCAATTGATATATGGTATTATATACTTGACTCTGAATGCCTGTCCGCTCGTACATCTGCTGTGCAGGAATAAGCCTTTCCAACTCTGCCGGCATCTTTAAGGTTCTGCCGTCCCGGTATCCTACCGTATTACCTACTATGTTCTCATCCTTATCAAGGAGTACAAAGTCCACTCCCCAGGTATCCACACCAACACTTACTGGAATTTTACCGATTTCCTTGCAGCGCTTCATACCTTCTAATATCTCATGAAAAATCTTATGGGTGTTCCAGCAAAGAGAGCCTTCCACCTTTTCCATTCCATTCTCAAAACGATATACTTCTTCAAGACAGATCTTACCGTCTACAACACTCCCGAGGATATGACGTCCGCCGGAAGCTCCAATATCAATCGCTAAATAATAATTTTGCATAGTAACCCTCCTATAACCTACTCTTATCTTCCCATTTTAATCCAACAGATTCGGAAAGTAAACACTCACAAGTTCTTCTGACACGTCAACTGTATTACTATGAGAATATGTCCGTACCTGTATCGAGAAGCAAACCATATAAATTACATATGGCTTGCTTCCCTTCAGAATTTAAAGCATTTTATTTAAAGAGTGGTCCGTAGGTTTCACAAGCTCTGTAATCCTGTCCCTCTTTGTCCATACCGTAAGCATTCCATGCAGCTGGTCTGAAGATCTTCTCTTCCTCAACATTGTGCATAGCAACCGGAATACGTAAGATAGAGCAAAGGGTAATTAAATCCGCTCCTATATGTCCATGAGAGATTGCTCCATGGTTAGCACCCCAGTTATTCATAACATCATAAGCGGTCTTGAATGCACCCTCTCCTGTTGTTCTTGGTGCAAACCAAGTACAAGGCCAGGTATAGTCAGTACGCTTCCAGATCTTATCGGATACTTCGTCAGGAAGCTCTACTGTCCAGCCTTCTGCAATTTGAAGTACCGGTCCAAGTCCTTTTACAAGGTTCAAACGGATCATGGTAACAGGCATCTGTACTTTAGTAAGGAATCTGGAGGAGTAGCCGCCGCCTCTGAAGTATCCGGTATCTGCTGCATTCCAGGTTGTAGCTGCAAGAATCGCTTTCTGATCCTCCTCAGTCACATCATACCAAGGCTTAATGATACCATTACCGTTCTCATCCTTTGCTTCTCCGTTACCGTCAAGGCACGCTGCTCCTGAATTAATCAGGTGGATGAAGCCGCCGGCTTCTTTTGCTGCACCATCTAAATCATAGCCTGTAGCTTTCTTTACTGCCTCTGGGCTCCAGTAGGTACGAACATCAGCAAAGATCTGTGCTTTATTGGTTAATAATTTCATGAACAGCATGCTGATACCGTTCAGAACGTCGTTTTCTGTTGCTACGATATAAGGTTCTCTTACACCTTCCCAGTCAAAGGAAGTATTCATTAATGCTTCTGCAAAGTCTGCGTTTGGATAGAAGTCAGTCCACTGTCTCTGTCCCTGGAAACCTGCACAGATTGCATTGTGACCTGCTGCTTCTTCTTCACAGCCCTCAGGAAGATTTGGATTACCGTTCATTAAGTCCTTGATAATAACCATCATCTTAACAACGAATTCCCAATCCTTTTCTTTCTCCTCGGCACTCTTCTGGAACTCAGCTGCATTCTTATCAAAGCCTTCCTTGCAATACTCTTTTGTCCAAGCAAGAGCCTTCTGGAATTCCTCTTCATTATAAATGCCTTCTGTCATTCTACGGATAATCTCAACCTCATCCACAGATTCAACTCTCATACCAAGATATTCTTCAATGAAAGCAGGATCAATGATGGAACCGCCGATACCCATACAGATGGAACCGATCTGAAGGTAGGATTTTCCTCTCATAGTAGCTGCTGCCACTGCTGCACGTCCGAAACGAAGTAATTTTTCTTTTACGTCCTCAGGAATTGTAGTATCATCTGCATTCTGAACATCATGTCCATAAATACCGAATGCAGGAAGACCCTTCTGAGCATGAGTAGCAAGAACGGATGCAAGATAAACAGCGCCAGGACGTTCTGTACCATTGAAGCCCCATACGCCCTTAATGGTCATAGGATCCATGTCCATGGTTTCAGCTCCATAGCACCAGCAAGGAGTTGCAGTTAAGGTAATATCTACACCTTCTTTTTTGAATTTAGCTGCACATGCTGCTGCCTCTGCTACGCCACCGATGGTAGTATCTGCGATAACAACCTTTACGGGTTCACCGTTAGAGTATTTTAAATTTTCTTCGAATAATCTTGCTGCTGCCTTTGCCATCTCCATAGTCTGTACTTCCAGAGATTCACGAACCTTTACCGCGCCTCTTCTTCCGTCGATGGTAGGACGAATTCCTATTACAGGATAGTCCCCAATTAATCTGCTTTTTGCCATGATATCCTCCTTCTGCCGCTTCTTGCGGCTATGCAATCTTACTGCGAATATATCGCCTCACTGTGGCCAAAGCCACTTCCCTGCGGTCATGTCACCTTACAGCAGCCAAAGCCGCCTCACTGCAACCATGTCTAACAGAGACCAAAGCCGCCTCACTGCGACCATGTCGCTTACCGCGACTATAAAATACGATTTTCGTAATATTTTCTGATGTATATATTATACAATTGCATTCACTTTAATACTTGTGTTAAAATGACAATAAAATATGATAATATTCACTTTTTATAGAAAGGAGATTACTTGGATGAAATATTTGGATTACAGAGAGGATAAACAGCAGGGAACCTTTGATTTTCCAGTAGCCTTTTATCATGTGGCCTCAAGTCATCCCCGCTATCAGATGCCTTATCAATGGCATCCAGAGTATGAGATTATTCGTATTATCAAGGGCAGCCTTCATCTTACGGTTGATGGAGTACGTATCCATGCAGATCAGGAGGACATTCTCTTCATTCAGGGAGGTATGCCACATGGCGGTGTTCCGGAAGATTGTGTCTATGAATGTATCGTGTTTGACCTTCGTCTTTTATTAAGTAATAATAAGCTTTGTAATAAACAAATACAAAAAATAATTAATCAGGAGATCACGATTCATTTACAGCATCATAATGAGCCTGTCCTTATGGAAACTGTCGATGCTCTTTTCTGTGCAATGAATGAAAGAAAGCCTGGCTATGAATTTCTCACCCAGGGTGCTTTATTTCAGTTAATCGGTTTGATGCTGGAAGCACATGCTTATACAGTTAATACAGAACCCTCGGCTTCTTCACAGCAGATAAAGCGGTTTAAGGATGTCCTTAATTATATCGAAGAGCATTACACGGAAGCCATCACACTGGAGGATATGGCACAGGCAGCCTGTCTTAGCCCCAGGTACTTCTGCCGCTTCTTTCGTAAGATGACTCAATGTACTCCGACAGAGTATCTCAACTATTACCGAATCGAAGCTGCCTGTGAACAATTAGCAGAGATGAAATATAGCATTACCGAAGTAGCCCTCAATTGCGGCTTTAATGATATCAGCTATTTTATAAAATCCTTCCGTAAGGCAAAGGGGGTCACCCCTAAACAATATAAAGCATCCAGTTTCCAACTGGTATAATATACAACTATATTTTAAATCCGTATAATAGACCGCCCTTTTAACTTCCTCAATTCAAAGATTTAATAAGCCATATCACTTCTATTATATATGCCCTTCTACAGGCGGATACGGCTCAATTCCGGCTCACAAATAATATAGGTAGAAAAGATATCCCTTACCTTATAATAAGCGTTTATTTTGCCCTGCTTAATTTCCTTGCAATTACTGCAAAGGCTACACCCACAAAGCTGGAGCAAATAGTCGCTATAAGGCCTGCGGCAAGTATCTCTGCCGGATTAACTGAACCATACTGGCTTCGATAAGCTATAATGTTTACCGGAATGAGCTGAAGGGAAGAAATATTAACGATGAGGAGTGTACACATATCACAGCTTGCCACCTCGGAGGACTTGTTTAATGCCTTCAATTCCTTCATAGCCAATAGGCCCATAGGCGTTGCTGCCCAGCCAAGTCCCAGAATGTTAGCAATCATATTAGAGGCTATGTACTCATTCACAATATGTCCTGCTGGTATACTCGGATACAAAAAGCGAATTATCGGATGCAGCGCTTTGGTAAAGCCAGCTACCAGCCCGCATTTCTTAGCAATCTGCATAACACCGGTCCACATTGCCATGATTCCCAGCATTGTGATACATAAGGATACCGCTTCCTTTGATGAATTAATGGTTGCAGTACTTACCGCACCAATCTCTCCGCGTAATACTCCTACGGTAACTCCAAGTACGATCATGATACCCCATAAATAATTAAGCATAACAAACCTCATCTTCCTTTATTTTTATTCATAAAACATGTCTATAACAGTATACGTTTTTCACAAACTTTTATGACGAAATTTGTGAGATTTTTTATGACTCTTCCTTTTATATCATAATTATACCTATTTTGACGGAAAATTTGGTATCATCTGTATCTGATTTACAATTTTTTCTGTTTTTGTGCTATGTTTTGACAATTATTTTAGTTGACATTGAAAAAATCCTATGATATCTTATAAAATGCCATATACAAATTATGTAATTTGAATGATGATGTTACATTTTGTATATTATGCATTCTATTTTATTCCCCATTATGTTAGTAATAAAAAAAGGAGGCCTACTATGAAAAGTACAGGTATCGTAAGAAGACTTGATGAGCTTGGAAGAATTACTCTTCCTATTGAATTAAGAAGAACATTGGATGTAAGCGAGAGAGATCCATTGGAGATTTTCGTTGATGAAGGTAGAATTATCCTTCAGAAGTATGAACCAACTGACATTTTTAACGGCAACAAGGATAACTTATTAGAGTATCACGGAAAAAGAATCTCTAAGGATACTATCGTTGAACTTGCTAAACTTGCTGGTCTTATCGAGTAATTTAGCCAGAGATTGTTCTACATACAGTCCTATATGAGTTATACAAATGATAAAAATAGAGAAGCCTATCGCAATCTGCGATAGGCTTCATGTTTTTGTCTATATCATTAACTTACTGCTGCCAAACGAATCCCTTGATTTCATCCTGCTGCAGCTCCTTGGCCTGGAGGAGCAAATTATCCAACTCTTTATCCTGAGAGACTTTTAAAGCTTCCTTCAGAATCCTTTCAGCCTCCCCATAATCTTCCGTGGTTATATAGATTTTAGCTATTTCTTTATATGCTTCAATATCACCAGACTTTAATAGAGCTGCCTTCTCGAATTGAGCAATAGCCTCTTTATAATTTTCATGTCCGGTGTATTCCTTTGCCTGCGCCATCAGTTTATCGTATTCATTTTCGAGAATACCCGCATCAATTAACTCCAGTAAAACAGAAAAAGATTCATCCTTTGTTATTGCCTGACCCTCTACCGCTTCTTCCTTAGCAAGCTCATATTCTTGCATAGCAATATAAACGGCTGTTATTCTCTGATAAGAAGTAATTTCTTTGCCTTTGATCTTCTTCGCCTTTTCATAGGCAGTGATCGCTTTCTTATACTCCTTATTCGCATGATAAACTTCTGCCCTGCTTATATATTGATGATACTCGTACTCTGTCTGCTTTGCGCTAATAGCCTCTATCTCCTCACATAACCGTTTGGAAGCCTTTACTTTATAGCAGACTCTCAGTACCTCCAGAGCCTTATCGTATTGATCTAACCCGACATATGCATTCGCTAGCCCTATTGTAAGCATCTCATCATTGCTTTTGGTTGATAGCGCACTTTTATAAGCCTGCACGGCATTTTTATAATCTCCTGCAGACAATAGGTTTTCCGCTCTTACTGTTTGTTCCTGAAAAGCTTTGTTATTAAAGTAGTTATGCTGAATGAAAAACAGTACAGCAATAAATATAGCAAATAATCCCCAAATAAGTATCTTCCCCTCTTTTGCGCGAAATCTACTATAAAACATAATTTCACCTCCAAAAGACAGAACTTTCTTATTACAAATTTGTTTCCCTCTTTTATTGTTCCCCAGGAATAAGCATTTGATAAATATCCCGCTTGCTCATTCCCCTATCTTTTGCAACAGCCCTCATAGCCTCCTTCCTATCCATCCCACGGTCCAAATAAAGCTTCATGTGTTCCTCTAGCGCAAGAGCACCCCACTGCTCCTGCTTTTGAACTTCCAGCTCTTCGAAGGATCTTCCTTCTAAAACAACCACATATTCTCCTTTTGGTTCCTGGTTGTCTAGGGTTTCAAGTGCCTGCGAAAGCGTGGTTTGCCACACGGTTTCATGCTTCTTTGTTAATTCCTTTATAATTGTTATCGTCCGGTCTCCTAGTGCCTCCAGTAACTCACGAAGTGTTTTTACAAGTCGGTGCGGTGCTTCATAAAGCATCGCGGTTCTGGTCTCTACCTTTAGTTCCTCTAATATTCTCTGTCTCTCTTTTTTATCTGAAGGAAGAAATGCCTCGAAGCAAAATCTTCTCGTAGATAATCCGGATAACGTGAGTGCCGTAATAGCTGCACATGCCCCCGGCAAGGAGGTAACCTGTATTCCTGCAGCGTATGCCTGCTTTACCAGCTCTTCCCCCGGATCCGATATTCCAGGAGTACCCGCATCTGTAATTAAGGCAATGTTCTTCCCGCCCAGAAGCTGCTCTACCAAGTATTTTGCTTTCTCTACCTTATTAAACTCATGGTAGCTGGTCATTGGCGTCTTTATCTCAAAATGATTCAGCAGCTTAATGCTATGTCTGGTATCCTCTGCTGCTATCAAATCTACTTCCTTTAATATGCGCAGCACCCGCAGCGTGATATCTTCTAAATTGCCGATTGGCGTGGCACATAAATATAACATTCCAGACATAATTCAAGCCCTTTCTATTAACATCTCCAGATGTTCCTATTATAAATAGTACTCTCTATAGGTACTCTACAACCATAAAATTAATATTTAGTGGTCTGTTTTTATAATAATCCAACCTTCTCAGAGACTTATATCTTTTCTTAATATCCATAGATATCATATATTTCATCCGTATATACATTTGGTTCTTTATACACAATGAGCGGAGCTTCTACCGTTACCCTGGATTTTGCACCTTTGATACATTCCAGAAGCACCATATTGGGTTCTTTATCAACATAAGGATAAACCAGCTTCATCCGCTTTGGCTCCAGCTTATATGCTGTCAGAGTTGTAATAATCTCAACCAGTCGAAATGGACGATGTACCAGATAGAATCTGCCATTTGGCTTTAAGCATCTGGCTGCCTCCCTAATTACATCCTCTAAGGAGCACAAGATCTCATGTCGAGCGATGGCTTTCGCTTCTCCCGGGTTAACAAGCCCATGATTATGGTTCATATAGGGTGGATTACTTGTAATAACGTCAAAGGAAGCCGAACCAAATAAGGCAGAGGCTTCCTTGATATCACCCACGACAATATCAACTTTATCTTCCAGCTTGTTCAAGGCCACACTTCGCCTTGCCATATCAGCACTTTCCTCTTGAATCTCAAGCCCGGTAAAATGCTTTCCCTTTGTCTTTGCCTCTAATAAAATCGGTATGATTCCCGTTCCGGTTCCCAGATCCAATACCTTTTCTCCGGGCATCACTTTAACAAAACCGGAAAGCAGTACTGCGTCCATTCCAAAACAGAATTTTTTTGTGTTTTGAATGATTTGATAATTATTGCGATGAAGCTCGTCAACCCGCTCACCGGGCTTTAGATGCTCCTCATTAGTAAAATTATTATTAGTCATCGAGTGAGGAGTTCCCTTCCTTCCTCTCTAATAGTTCTAATACCCTTAACTCTTCATCATCAAGAGTAATTCGTTCTTTTCTCTTCTTCTTATTAAAGCGTAAATCCTCCACCTTATACTCACGAACTTCCTTTTCATCGTTTTCAAGGGTAACAATTACTTTTACTAATTGCTTTAAGACACTTACACTCTGTACCTCTCCCCTAAGGCTATCCTTGGTAGTAACATAATCTCCTACATTAGGAAGCTTGCTGTTAAGCTCTTCATAGGCCTCTTCTTCGTTCTTCAGGCAACACATAAGCCTGCCGCAAACACCTGAAATCTTGGTTGGATTCAGAGATAGATTCTGTTCCTTCGCCATCTTTATGGATACGGGAGCAAATTCAGATAAATGGGTATGACAGCACAACGGTCTTCCGCAGATGCCAATACCTCCAACAATCTTAGTCTCATCCCTAACACCTATCTGACGTAATTCAATACGTGTTTTGAAAACGCTGGCCAAATCCTTAACCAACTCTCTAAAATCAATTCTTCCATCTGCAGTAAAGTAGAATAATACCTTATTATTATCAAAGGTATATTCAGAATCAATCAGCTTCATCTCAAGGCCATGCTTACGTATTTTTTCAAGACAAATCTGAAAGGCTTCCTTTTCCTTTTCCTTATTTCTTTTCTCAATCAGATTATCTTCCTCCGTTGCCTGGCGGATCACTGGCTTTAAAGGCTGAATAATCTTATCATCCTCTACATCTCTAGGTCCCAATACAACATGACCATATTCAATTCCTCTGGCGGTTTCAACGATAACGTTATCACCTTGCTTAATATCATAACCAGCCGGATCAAAGAAGTATACCTTGCCGGCCCGGCGAAATCTGACTCCGATTACATTAACCATTACTGTTCTCCTTTATACTAAGTAGCATCAGCTCGATTGCAATGTCAAAGTTAACATTCGCCTTCAACCTGATTTTTGCTTTTTCCATTGCATTAATAATTTTTTCCAGACCTTCATAGCTTCTGGTATTTGCCTGAGCTTTTATAAAGGTCAGTTCATCTCGGTATAACAGCAAATCCGGATCCATTGTGGCCTTGTACATTAAAACATCCCGATACCATAGCATCATTAAATCAATATAGTCTTCTATATTATTCTTGCTCACAGTTAGCGTTTTTAAACCGGATATAATCTCATGAAGCTCCATATCATCGATATATTTTAAAATATGAAGTGCCTCACTCTTCATTCGGTCAAAATCCTCAGAAGATGCGTACTTTATTGCCTTTCCCACATTACCTCCGGAAAATGCCGCCGCTACCTCCGCCATATAATCCGGTATCTGATGGTTTGCCATGAGATATTCCTTAATTGCCTGCTTATCCACCGGCTTTAAGTTTAAAACGACACATCTGGAAAGAATCGTTGGTAAAATGACATTTATATTGCTGACGAGTAATAGAATAATGGCATATTCCGGCGGCTCTTCAATGGTCTTTAATAAAGCATTTTGAGCCTGTTCCGTCATTTTATCCGCATCATCTATTATATATATTTTATATTGGCTGCTATAGGGCTTCACTTGAATATCACCGTTCACCTGAACTCTAATATCCTCAACACCAATACTGGCCTTTTCATGGGTAACTCGAATAATATCAGGGTTGTTGCCGGATTCAGCCTGCATACAGGATTTGCAGCGATTGCAGGACAATATACCCTTTTCTTCACACTGAAGAGTCTTTGCAAAGGTATTTGCCAGCAGTTTTTTACCCATACCCTCTTCTCCATGAAGGATATACGCGTGGGAAATTTTATGAGCTGCAACTGCGTTCTGTAAATGCTGTATAATACTCTCATGACCGATAATTTGCTCAAAATCCTGCATCTTGAACCTCCAATGAAATGCTTACTATGTTCAGGCTATCCTTAGAATCCCATTTTCTTTATGAAAAAATGTCCAGGAGCAGTCCCCTTATCTCATCGATTTTTCCCAAAATCGCGAGATGATCCTTCTCTTCCTTAATTAGCTCTGCTGCCAAATCATCTAAATTCTTATCAATTAGCTTAATCATTGTGTATACTCTATGTCTGCCACGTTTATCAAGAAAATTCTCGCGGAAGAACTTATGGGAGCGATTAACGATCTCATTCATAAATTCCCGAATAAGCTCACGATAATGCTTCATATCCTTGATATCCATGTGCTTTGCAATCTTCTTACCATGAGCTGAGATCTCTTCCAGCATAAAATTGATTCTGGCTTGAAGCTCCCGCTCCTCTATATGGGAAACTAGTGTAAATTTAAACGAACCATCAGCCTCTGGCACCGGTGCTTTTCGCTCAACCTGATTCAGTTGCTGTAATTGATTCACCTTAATTTCCATAGCTATCCTCCACCTGGCTGCAACATTAATATCTAACATCATTATATCGGGAAAACTCGCCCTGATATGACACTTCGAGCCAATATGCGCACTCTCTGCGTTCGGCGCTGATATCATGTCTGTCAACATTATATCATATAATCTCACTACATTACAGTATAATTTTTGATGTCGTGTATTACCTCCGATAGACAGTTGTTGATATCAAAATTATTATATCGCTTTTTAATCCCAACCTTTTTCAGATTTTCCTCCGAGAAGTCTTCTTCATCTGCCAAATACCGCCTGCACATCTCTGCGTATTTCGGATGCTCCTGTTTTTGCTCCCTTTTTAGAGCTCGCGCTAAACGGGTACCATCCTCCACCTCAATATAAAGCGGAACCACCTTATCCTGTCCGAAATATTCGCGGATTTGTTCATAGGTTTCCAGGGTTCCTATCATTAAGTAATCTGCTTCCCCCAGATTAATCTGCCCGTCATTGACGGTAAAATAGTGCCATATACCATGGATTGTTTGATAAGCGCGGTGCTCAATAATCTTATTCTGTTTTTGCAGCTCTATTAACGTTTCCTCATTCACAAAATAATATTCTACCCCATCTTCCTCCGACTTTCGGATCGGCCTTGTTGTATACATAATTGCTGTTTTTAGGTTTAGCTCCTCACACTCCATCAACTTTTTATATATGGTATCTTTCCCTGTTGAGCTTTTACCCATGACAATAAATATCTTACCCATGATCTCCCTTTCCCTAGCACGTTCTATCAGCTATAGCTTCACAACTTCAATCTCATCCATGCTTTCGCCAATAAGACCTGTAATTGTGATTCCTTCTTGTCTTATTTTGTCTATATAAGTAACTAATTCTTGATCAATTCTCTCTCCGGGCACCAGTAAGGGTGCTCCGGGAGGAAACTGACTAATAAATGCTGCTGATATCTTACCGGCACTTTCCCGAAATTTGACTGCTTCCGATTGACTTTCCATAGCCTCCCCGGGCAAAATAACTATTTCAGGAGTAAACCCATGATTATTGCCAAGAGCTGATTGTTTCTTTCCTTGGTTTCCCAAGTTACGATCAATTGACAGCAGCGCCTTTGCAAAACGAGTCAGCCCCTCTCTGGTATCAGCAATACTGGTCATCCCCAGTACATAATCAAATGATGCCATTTCCAATTCAATATGGTGCTGTTCCCGAAGCAGAACCTGCAGCTCATGGCCGGTAAGCTCAGTTCCATGAACCGTAATTGTTAGTTTTGACGGATCAATATCATATACCCCGTCTCTTCCAAGGAATACTGTATCTACTATCTTCAAATTACTCAGTTCTTCCACGGAAGCATAAAATTCCCGCAACAACCCGTAATATATTTCAAAGAGCTCCGTTCCCTTCTTCTCCAATAAACAAATACACCGGTCAATCCCTGCCAGCAATACATAGGAGGGGCTGCTGCTTTGGTAAACCGCCAAGTACTTCTGCAGCTTACTATTCAACTCATCCCGGTTGCAATGCAGTACAGCGGATTGAGTCATTGCCGGTAATGTTTTATGTAAGCTTTGGATTATAATATCTGCTCCCTGTGTAACAGCGCTTTTAGGAAATGCGTTATGAAATCCGAAATGCGCTCCGTGGGCCTCATCCACAAAAAGTAAGGCACCATAACGATGTACCACTTCTGCAATAGCTCTGATATCGGATACAATTCCTTCATAGGTAGGGGAAGTAATAACCACCAGCCTGGTCTCCGGGTGCTCCATCAACAGGCCCTTAATATTTTCCGGAAGAATTCCACCATTAACCGGCATCTGCTCCAGCTTCTGTGGATAACAGTAGATTGGTTTAAGTCCTCTGAGCATCGCCCCATGATATACGGACTTGTGACAGTTTCTAGCAATCAAAACTGTATCTCCCGGCTTTGCTGCAGCGGATATGCCTGCCAGTATTCCTGCCGTGCTCCCGTTCACTAAGGGATATGATTTTCCGGCCCCATATAATCTTGCTAAACGCTCTGATAAACTTCTAAGAATACCTTCGGGCTGATGAAGGTTATCAAAGCCTTCGATTTCTGTTATATCAATCCCATAAGGATTGTCCATCTGCAACAACTCGGTATTTCTTTTATGCCCGGGCATATGCATCGGATAATAATCCTTATTTGTATATGAAATTAATTCCTCATATAATTCTTCCACTGCTTCTTTAGCCTACTTTCTTAGATATATATTCAAGCTTTATTTTTAAGCTTACACTTTCTATTTAAATTAAGTGGTATGAGTGTCAGAGCCTTACAACGAATTTAACACCTGTTCCTTTTATATTCTCAAAGCCAATCTTCCCCTTATGCATCACTGTTATTGCCTTTGCTATAGGTAGCCCCAAGCCGAAACCGCCGGTTATGTCCTCGCCATTCGTATTTCCTCGATAAAATCTTTCAAAGATTTTATCTCCTTCTTCCTTTGGTATTATACTCCCGGTATTAAATACCTCCAGAACCGCTCTTTTATTTCTTTCGTACAGGCTCACCTTAATTATTCCCTTTTCATCGGAATATTTAATGGCATTATCCAGGAGGATTATAACCAGTTCTTTCATTTTATCCTGCTCACCATAGTAAAAAATATTCTCAGCAATCTCGGTAATCAGCTCCTTTTGCTGTTCATAAACCACACTGTCCATCGTAAGAGCTGCATTGACAACAACTTTACTTAAATTAAAGGTTTGATACTCCTTTATCTTTGCCTTATCCTCCATGCGACTTAAGTTAAGCAGATCATTGACTAAGGCATTCATTCGATCTGTATTTTCCTTAATCGTTCTGATCCATTTCCTATTCAAGTCACCATTCTCCAACAGCTCCGCATTGGCAGAAATAACAGTGATCGGTGTTTTCAACTCATGGCTTGCATTGGAAATAAAAATTTTCTGCATTTTAAATGCTCGTTCCACAGGATTTACTACCCAATAGGACAGCTTAATAATAAACAAACCGATCAGCAGACTCCCCATGATTCCCACTAATAGGCAGGAACGTAAGAGATTATGCAGCATGATGTTCTGCTCACTGTAATCGGAAAATACCAGCATGTAACCATAATCCTTTTTACCTGAGAGAAATTTAAGATCTCCGATGCTTCCTTTTCTCTTATTTATTTGCAGGGTCTTGTCTGCCAGCTCCTGAATACTTACATCAGGGTACTCCTCTTCTTGATATCCGATTATCTCTGTAATTTTCTTTGCTTCATCCAGTCTAACAGCGAAGGTACTGCTTAAAAAACCCTCCCGGGAGTTAGAAAACTCATTGCTGTTTATATATTTCGTCCAGTTTTTTAAAGTACTTCCGTTATTTCTCAGAACCCTCTCCATCTTTTTATTCATATTACTCTCATTGCTATAGGCAGCTGAGATATAGATGGTTCCTAATATTAAAATGACAATCAGAAGCAGCGAACTAAAGGTGACCAGGATAAATTTATACCTCATTTCCTTAATCATTCAAAACCTCCAGATAATATCCAAGACCTCGGGTATTGTTAATCGTAATATCCGCTTCAATCGCCTTTAGCTTTTTACGAAGAAAGGAGATATAGACTTCAATATTGTTATATTCACAATCACTGTCAAAGCCCCAGACCTTTTCAATCAGCTGTTCCTTTGGCACCTTCTGGCTGCAATTATTCAACAGCACCTCCATGATCTGATATTCCTTTTTTCCCAGGCTGATCGAATTGCCTTTACAGGACAGCGTGCATTGCTGCTGTAACAAAAACACATTTCCCATTGACGGATTTTCAGGAAGAATATATTCCTTTCTTCTCGTAACAGCTCTGACTCGTGCCAGAAACTCTGTAATTGCAAAAGGCTTGGTCATATAATCATCGGCTCCACAGTCCAGACCCGTTACGATATCTTCCATTTCTGATCGGGCAGTAAGTATTAGAACCGGTGTATTAATATTTGCCTCCCGCATTGCTTTCAGAATTTCATAGCCGCTCATTTTCGGTATCATAATATCTAGTACTATGCCGTCATAGACTTCTGTCTGTATGAATTCCCATCCCTTTTCTCCGTTATAGCAGAGATCAACAGAATAGTTATTTTGTTTTAATATTTCAGCGAGCGTATCCGCAAGCATAATTTCATCTTCGATAACCAGTATTTTCATTTCCTGCCTCGCAATTATTTATTTTATCATGTACATAGCTGTTTTTATTCTATACTATTTTGTTACAAAATGCAAAAAACGATGTATTTTTAATTTTTAAAGGTTTATTCAAGCTTTACCAGTTACAATAATCCCGTAAATTTCTTAAAAATCTATAAATCTTCCTGTTATTTATGGTTTTTTTTGGTAAACACTTATTACGAAAGGATGATGCTATGAAACCCAGATATTTAAAAACCGCATTTATAACAACTGCTGTAGTGGCTGTTATTGCCATAATTGCTGCTGTTGTTCTTGTACAGCTAAAGAACACAAAAGAAACGGATGCTGTTATTCGTACTACCTATGAAATTAAAACGCCTCCTTTATCCTTAACAAAGGCTGAAGACATTTACGATATGAATGCTCAGAATGAAATTTGGGCAGATATCGAGGCATACAAGGAAAGCAAAGATTACACCTTTGAGGACGCTCTTATTATTGACAATCCTTTTCAGACGAATTCTCAGAGCATGTATATTTACTTCAATACAGAAGAGCCTGCCAGCATGGAATATACAGTTCATGTGGAAAATACGGACATACCGGATTTCACCAGAGCCTGTTTTAATTCCGGGGAAGATAATCTGACAACGGAACACGAGTATCAGATTCTCGGTGTAATTCCGGAAGCCGACAACGTAATTACACTGAAGCTTACTTATTCCTCCGGTAAAACAGAAGCTAGAAGCTTTATCTATCAAGCACCTGCTCTGATTGGAAGCGGCGATCTTATCTTGACTTATACGGATGGAGAAACCAGTGAGGCTTTGGAGGATGGACTTTATACCGTTTTTGCGGGGGATTCGTTCTTCTATTATTATGATAATGATGGTATTCTTCGCAGCGAGTTCCCTATCCTAAATTACAGGGCACTGCGTCTGATTTTCAAGGATGATAAAATGTATTACAGTGCAGGTGTCTCTACTTTTGTAGAGATGAATTCTCTGGGCAGACTAACTAGTATTTATGATTTGGGAACCTATAACGTTCATCATGACTATACCTTTGACGACAGCGGAAACATTCTTTTATTGGCTACGGATACGCAGTCACCGCAAGAAGAGGATAGAATCCTGTATCTGAAGCCTGATACCGGGGAGATCAGTCAGATACTTGACCTGACTGATATGTTCCCTGATTATTATACCAATTGTAAACCGAATAAGGATGGTAAATTGGATTGGATGCATATTAATACGATCCAATGGTTAGGTAATGACACTTTGTTATTAAGCTCAAGAGAGACCTCAAGTATCTTAAAAATAAATAATATCTTTAGCACACCTTCCTTGGAGTACATGCTGGGAACCGAGTCCTTTTGGCAGGATTCCCCCTATACCTCCTACCTTTATGAGAAAGCTGGGGATTTTAAAAGCCAGCTTGGCCAGCACACAATAACCTATGTTGAGGATAGTTCATTGGAGGAAGGTCAGTATTATCTTTATATGTTTGACAATAATATTGGAATTAGTTCTACCAGACCGGATTATAACTGGCAGGAACACTTTGATGATATCGGCTCTGCAGGAAGTGCTGAAAGCGATGAAACCTCCATGTTCTATAAATATTTAGTCGATGAAAACAGTAAAAACTACAGCTTAGTAGAAAGCTTTGAGGTTCCCTACTCCGGGTACCAGAGCAGTGCACAGGAAATTGGCTCCAATACCGTTATCAGTCCCAGCAACCCAAAGATATTCCAGGAATATGATAAGGATAATAACCTGATACGCTCCTTTGAAACCGGCAATAGCAAGCAGTCTTACCGAACCTATAAATACACCTTTGAAAATTTCTACTTTAAATAAATAATCTTTTAAAAGGTGTCCTCATCAAAGAAAGTCCCACTCCTCACTTAAGAGGGGAAGGGACTTTCTTTCCGGTTATGCTGCCAGTCTGCATTTTTAGGAATCGATTCAGTGAGCTACTTGCGTCATCTTAGCTTATCCTATTGATGTTCTTCCAGTACCCCATTTAAAAAAGTATATGGATATTGGGTACCACATTGATTACACTCGATATAGGTTCTGGTATCCTTTTGTTCTCGCTTGTCATATAAAAATGATAGAAATTCCTCATGATTTTTTAAGCCCGGTGCATCTGAGTCAATTACATAAGAATAAACATAACCTGCTTCATATCGAAGTGTGAGTTTTCTCCCCAGGCATATTGGACATTGATAGGTTGCAGCTTGCATTTTGATCCCTCAATTCATTTATTTATATGTTAAAACCATTTTAGCTGTAGCATTTCCAAAACCAACAATTATATACCTCAACCTAAGAAATTGAGGATTAAAATACAGCATGCTACAGGATAACTTAAGTGTTTTCCTGTGGCATGCTGTATTAGTTATCAATCTATTTTATTTTTAAACAATTTAATTTATGAATCGATGGAGTTTAATTTGGAAATGTTTCTCCTCCATTTCTTCCACCTCTCGTGCCTCCGCCCATACCACCCGGGAAGCTGGAGCTTGCCTCGCCACCGCTGGTGGAGACTGAGCTTAATGTAACCTCCGCCGTTTGGTCACCGCTGCTTATCGTATAGGTGGCATCCTTTTGAAGGTCCGGAGAGCTGATCACTACTGACTGGTATTGCTTAACTGGGGTGTAAGAAATCACTACATTCCCATCAGCATCCTTAAGAGCCACCTCTGTACCAGCTGCACTGCTGGTAGAAAAATTATATAATACGGAATACTGTGTTGAGGTATCAGAGAAGCCTTGCGCCATTCCAACACTTCCCGCAATTACTACTGTTCCTCCTGTTATATTAGCGGTTCCGTTATAATCTATTGCGCCATTGCCGCTATTCGTAGGGCCGCTTACATAGACATTTCCGCCGGAGATATCAATAGAGCCGTTGGAATCAATGCCATCACCTTCCGCATTCACTGTAATTGTACCGCCGGTAATCATGATATAGCAGTTTGAATTATTGCCCATTTCACCGCCTCCCATGCCGCCGTTCATACCTTGACCCATGCCACCATCTCTACCGGGGCCGCCTCTCATTGCAGTTTCATCCGGTATTGTTGCAGAGGAGTTTGCATCCGTTGATGAATCGGTGGAGTCTGCATCTGTTGATGAGTTTGAGGAAGCTGATACAGTCTTTGTTGACAATGTTGTTGCTGTAATATCAGCAGACTCTGTAGCTAATGTATTAGCCGAATCCTGTGTAGCTGTATTAGGCTGAGGAGCCGCTGGATCTGAACCAGGTTGTAGCGTTGCTGTACCTGAATCTGGTTGTGAGGTTGTTGTATCTGAACCTGACTGTGAAGTTGAATTATCTGTCGTGGAAGCACTTCCTGCAGCTGCATTTAAACCATCATCCTGTGCTGTTATATCGATGGTACCGCCTGCGATTACAATTGCTGTACCTTCAATCCCTTCCTGGCTATTGGTAACCGTGATTGTTCCCCCAGCAATATACACATATCCTTTTGTTGTATCATCTCCGTTCTTGGACTGAATACCGTTTCCTTCCGCTGCACTTAAGGTCAGTGTTCCATCTTTAATCTTTACACTATCCTTTCCATTTAGAGCATCCTTAGCTGCGGTTATGTGATAGGTACCACTTGTGATTACAAGATCGTCTTTCGAAACGATTCCATGCTTATAGTTTCCTGTTATGTTCAGGGTTCCGTTACCATTTAAGGTAAGGTCAGCTGTACTAAAGATCACTCCATCCACTGTATTATCATCGGTTTGAACATATTCTGTGCCATCCGTCAAAGTATTCTTAGAGTTCTCAGCTAAGGTAATAAATACTTTATCTGCATTCTTAACGTAGATGGGTGCATTATTAGAACATTGGATGGTTACACCGTTTAAGACTAGTTGGACCTTTGCTTCATCAGCATTTGCATCTATGATGATCTGACCGTCATTCAAAGTTCCGCTGATGATATAAACACCTTCTTCATTGATTGTTAAGGTACTTCCCTCTGCCGCAGCACCATTGCCGGCAACTTCAATACTGTTGCCATTTAACGTAACCTTTGTGGCTGTGCTTTCATCATAGCCAACTTCCAAATCTCTTGCGGAAAATTCTGTATCTACTACAACCTCTGATGCGGTATTTATTGCTTGTGCTGAGGAAGAACTATCCTCGGCACTAGCGGTTGCGTCTGAGGAGGAGGATGTCCCTTCCGTAGTAGATTCAGAGCTAGTGCTTGCATTTGTACACCCTGTTAACAGCATTGCTGTGATTAAAAGTGCTGATAATATACCTAATAATTTTTTCTTCATATTTTGTACCTTCTTCCTTATGTTATAGCTCCTCAGCCATACTTGAAACTCTGCCGCAGGAGATTTCCAGGTTTCCGTTCCTGCAACGAAGCTCATCAATCATTGCTTTTTCTTTCACAGGATCTTTTATTAGAATCTGATAATGTAATTTGTAGAGACTACCCATATTAGAAGTCTTTACGCGAATTAATTCGGTCTTCTTTGTATACTCGTCGAAAATATCATTAAATATCTCCATATAATCCATGCCTTCGGGTATTGTGATTTTTAACTCTTTTTCTCTGGTTCTTGTTTCTCCAAAGCTGGTAACGTTAAAGAGAACACTTGCACCTCCGACAATTATCACAAATAATACTGCCACTCCAACATATCCGGTTCCTGTGGCAAGTCCGACTGCCATAGCCATGAATAAGCTGCTGATTTCCTTTGCACTGCCAGGGACGGACCGGAACCTGATTAAGCTGAAGGCACCCATAACTGCAACACCTGTACCCAGGTTACCGTTAACTAGTAATATTACGATCTGAACAACCGCCGGCAATAGTGCCATTGTCATTACGAAGCCTTTGCTGCTGTTATTGAATCTTCCATGAACAAGTGCAAGTACAGCTCCCAATACCAAGGATGCGATGGTACATATTAAAAAATTTTCCATAGACAATGTAGTGGTTAATATAGAATTAAGCATATAATTTCTCTCCTTTTGTAATCGTTTCTCTCTGCGTTTCTAGTGATTGAAGATATCCTTTTCCGTATTTTGAAAATGATGCCGGGAATATCTCCAGTTCATTTAATATATGTGCTAACCATAACGGCATTGTTCCGGGAATTTTTATTTCCATCAGTCTTTGACCCTCTTTTAGGATGGGTTTTCCCCAGGCTCCGCTTTCTAGCCAGAGTTCCTCCTCTCTCCATAAGATATTTTGATCAAAGGTAACTCGAACCTCCGGATTATCAATCGCGAACATTGCTACTCGTTCGTAGGAGATATACATGGAAGGAACTAAATTCTGATAAGATTTCATAAACCAATCAATTTCCCTTGATATCTGTGTCTGCGTTTTGCTCGGATAGTTATCGTATAGATAGTGCTCCGCATCCGTCAGTTCCAGCTTTTCTCGTCTTTTATATACAACACCTTTGTATTTTTTCTTAATTTCTACGAATACCTTGTCCCCTTCATCCGGTGTTCCATAGCTGCGTAATCTCAGCTTTTCTTTATAAACCGGCTTATCCAGAGAGGTTCTGATGAGCAGATGCTCCGGTGTATCAAAATATATATTGCAGATGGTCACTTTCCCAAAGTGATCAACCTCCATTCTCTTTTGGAGCCTTTCCCGAAGTAAATGATACTTTTCCTCCTCTAATAAATATTTCATTTCATATCTTTTAAAGGTATCTTGAAAACCACCCATATTGTCCTCCAATCCGCCGCCATTGGTTCTCGGCTTGTAATCTTGTTGAAATGCCTGTTTAAGTGCTGGTTAAGCTTTTCACTTGATTGCTTTTGTCTCTTTCGTTATCTTATGAATTTATTTTAAATGGCTAACTTAAAATGAACTTTAAATTTAACTTTAATTTAACCTTAAATTTGCATTGTTTTTGCATTGAGATAATTGGAATAGATTGAATAGAGTAATTTCTCGCCATCATCTTGACATAACAAATCGTCGGAACTGAGTAGAAAAATATATACATATAGAAGCTTTAGGATATTAATAAGAAAAAAGATATGGTGTGAACAAAGATATAGCGTGAAAAGGATATAGCTTGAAAAGGGAATATAGCTTGAAAAGG
>JAQZBD010000226.1 GCA_029239235.1 Herbinix sp. | reverse complement strand
CATCTTTACGTGTTACCTCCTGTGTCAGCGTTACATTAAATGCTCCCATTATATCATTCCTTTCATAATATAATAAAAGCCTTTCATAGGACGATCGTTTCTATGACGGTTCTTTACTATTAAGGAACATTATAAACAATGAAGTAACTTTAATGTCAATACCCTCTCGCCAGTCTCGAGTCAGTCTCCCCTGTCTCGTGTCTCGCGTCTCGGCTCGTCAGCCTCGCTTCCTTCTTATTTTTTGACATGTGTGCGTATCATAGTCAACCATCAAAATTTCCATATAAACTCGGCTGCATGATGGAATTCCTCCCGCAGGAAAAGAAAAACTCAGATATAATTCAGGAGAATTTTCTATATTTTCTTCCTGCATATAGATTTTACTCCAAATTTGTGAAATAATATGTTTATAAAAAATTTTTTTTATACTTATAAGTATGGAGGTCAAAACATGAGAGCTTACGAGCGCTTAATAAAATACACTACCTTTGCTACCGGTTCAAAAGAAAGCAGCGATACACATCCCAGTACACCGGAACAATTAACCTTCGGGTCAGCCTTAGTAGAGGAAATGATCGAAAATTGGTCGGGCAATGTCATCGGCTTTCTTGCCCAT
The DNA here is from genome assembly GCA_029239235.1 of Herbinix sp. Lineage (GTDB taxonomy): Bacteria > Bacillota > Clostridia > Lachnospirales > Lachnospiraceae > Mobilitalea. The sequence continues at coordinate 11,054 of JAQZBD010000226.1, read as the reverse complement.
ATGGATGTGGTAGACAGTGTTCCGTTTCATAATATAAAAACTAGAATTGTAGAGAATTATGACGGAAGCAGGATTATCCTGAACCAAGAGAATCATGTGATTCTAGATCCAAAGGAATACGAAGTACTGAACGACTATATCGGTAAGGATTTATTGGTCACCGACGGCAATACCTTACTTGGTGCCGACGATAAGGCTGGCATCGCAGAGATTTTGACTATGGCAGAGGAATTATATCTGCATCCGGAGATCCCCCATGGTACCATCAAGATCGGTTTTACACCGGATGAAGAAATCGGCCAGGGAGCGGATCTTTTCGACGTAGCAAAATTCGGTGCCGACTTTGCCTATACCGTGGACGGTGCTGCCTTTGGAGAAGTTGAGTATGAAACCTTTAACGCTGCGTCTGCCGATGTCTTCCTGCAGGGAATCAGTATCCATACCGGTAGCGCTAAAGATAAACTGGTAAATGCCTCCCTTCTTGCCATGGATTTTAACTCCATGCTGCCTGAGCAGGAACGCCCAGAGCATACGGAGCAATATGAGGGCTTTTATCATCTGGATTATATGACCGGTGCTGTAGACAATGCAAAAATGCACTATATCCTTCGGGATCACGATCGAACAAAGCTTGAAGCAAGAAAAGCTGTCATGAAGGAAACAGCAGAAAAGTTTAATGCAAAATACGGTGAAAATACCGCAAGAGTTGAATTGAAGGATTCCTATTATAATATGACGGAACGGATCAAGCCTCATTGGCATCTGATTGACAATGCCTACGAAGCAGTAAAACAATTGGGTGGCACTCCCATCAGTGCTCCGGTGCGCGGCGGGACAGATGGCTCCCGACTATCCTTTATGGGTCTTCCCTGCCCTAACCTAGGTACAGGCAGCCATAATCATCACGGCAAAACCGAATTTGCTTGCCTTCAGGCCATGGATCAATGCGTCCAGCTCCTAATTCTTCTCGCCCAAAAATATGCTCAATAATCAGTTTAACAATGTAATAAACTAATGTCCGACGGCAGGTTTTATTCCCCACCGATCGTATATTACAAACTACTTAAACAAGATGCATTAATAACTTGGTTTTATCGTAGTAACAAGACGAATCATCGAACTAATTCACTTGGAATAAATACAAATGGCGGTAAAATCGTATTTCTAATTACGATTTTACCGCCATTTATTACACTATCATGTCTAATTTATCCGATTTACTCTAGTGACCAGCCATAGCCGCCACTATGATTATCTGCAGCTCATTTATTGAACAAACATCCCATAAATTGCGCGCATTGCTTCTTCAAAATCCTCTTCTGCCACACCAATAATGATATTCAACTCAGAAGAGCCCTGATCAATCATCTTAACATTAATCTTAGCCTGTGCAAGAGCAGTAAAGATCTTCGCAGCAGTACCTCTTGCTTTTCTCATACCCCTGCCAACAACTGCAACAAGTGCCAGATTATCTTCAATCTCAATATTGTCTGGATGTGTTCTATTTATAATTTCATCGAGTACAGATTTCTCTTTTCCTTTGAAATTCTCTGTACTTACGATAACACTGAGGGTATCAATACCAGATGGAATATGTTCAAAGCAAAGGTTATTTTTCTCGAGCGCACGAAGAATATTTCTTCCAAAGCCAACCTCGCTGTTCATCATAGCCTTTTCTACGTTGATAACAGAGAAACATTTTTTACCAGCAATACCGGTGATTGTATACGGACTTGAATCCACGGTCTGAGATACAATCATGGTACCCGGATCTTCCGGATGATTGGTGTTCTTAATGTTAATTGGAATATCACTGGTACGTACCGGGAATATTGCATCTTCATGAAGTACGGTAGCACCCATGTAAGAAAGCTCTCTTAGCTCTTTATAGGTAATCGTTGTAATCGGCTTAGGATCCTTTACGATTCTCGGATCACAGATTAAGAAACCGCTAACATCGGTCCAGTTCTCGTAAATCTCAGCATTTGCAGCTCTTGCTACGATGGAACCTGTTACGTCAGAGCCTCCTCGGGAGAAGGTTTTGATCGTATCATTCGGCATAGAACCATAGAAGCCAGGAATAACAGCATATTCAAGCTCTGCCAGCTTAGGAGATAATTTCGTCAGGGTTGTATCCAGATCGAATTCACCGCTTTCATTAAAATAGAGTAAGCCTACGGTATCGAGGAATGGGAAGCCCAGATACTTTGCAAGGATCATGCTATTTAAATATTCCCCACGGCTTGCGGCATAATCACGGCCGGCACTATGAGCAAAGGAAGCTTTAATATATTTGAACTCCTCTTCAAGAGACATCTCAATACCCAAATCCTTGATGATGCTATTATAACGCTCTTCAATTGCAGAGAATTCTATTTCAAAGCTCCCACCTTTGGAAGCCTTCTCGTAGCATCCATAGAGCATGTCCGTAATCTTTATATCTGAATCATAACGTTTTCCCGGAGCTGAGGCTACCACAAAACGTCTGGATTTATCTGCATGGATGATATCAGCAACCTTTTTGAACTGATTCGCATCGGCAAGTGAGCTGCCGCCGAATTTAACAACTTTAATACCGCTCATATTTTTTCCTCTTTCTTGTACTATTAATAATTATTCTATATTTTTTATATTATATAGGCATAGGATGATTTTATCAATAGATTATTTTATAACTGGTATTATACCTTACAACGCTATATTTGTCATCACTTTATTGTGGTAAATTGCTAAAACATCATAAAATAGTTCAGCGTTTTATACGCTGCATTCCCTATCTAAACAGACTAAAACATATAAAATAGAGCTGTAAAAAACACAGTTGTGTTCCCTACAGCCCTCTATTTCTGCCCGAACAAAGATTTCTCCCACTATGATATCAAACAGAGCTTCTTAACTTTTCAAGGCATGTTTTCTAATCATTTCTTTAATATAACTTTATTTTTATAATCACAAATGAATATCTATTCAATAATCTTAAGCAAGTCAGAGAAGGTTGTTAATACGAAGTCTGCCTTATCATAGGAGGTTGCATCACCAATTGCTGCTGCCAGCATCCCACCTGCTTTCGCTGCATCAACACCCGCGTAAGCATCCTCAACAACGATACAGTCTCCCGCCTTTTCATCAATATATTCACAGGCTTTTATGAAAACCTCCGGATCCGGTTTTGAATTTGTTATATTATTTCCGTCGGAGATTGCATCAAAGGCCTCCAGTAATTCCACCTTTTCAAGAATAAACTTCGCATTTTTACTGGAAGAGCCGATTGCCAGCTTGTATCCCTTATTATGTAATTCCTTTAAGGTATCACGTACCTCCTGGGCTACATCTGCTGGAGTCATGGTTTTTAATAATTCACGGTAGGTGTTATTCTTTTCCTCCGCCATCTTTTGCTTCTCCTCCAGAGAAAGAGGTGCTCCCTCATAACGTTCCAGAATTATTTCTAAACTTTCCATGCGGCTTACCCCACGAAGCCGGTTGTTAATCTCCTCATCAAAATAAATCCCCAGATCATCCGCCATCTTTTTCCATGCCTGATAGTGGAATTTATCTGTGAATACAATAACTCCATCTAAGTCAAAAATGAAACCTTTTACATTCATACTACTTGTCTCCGTCTTTTTTATTTTAAATCAGTCCATAAGCAATTCTTTTGAATTGTATTATACACGATAATTCGTGTAGTGTCAAAATCGTTAAAGCCTTGCATCCCATTTTCCGCAAAATGCATCCACCGGGCTGCTGCCCTTAAACTCGGATTCTCCCAAAAGCTTATCAACTACAGCACTTACTGTTACTTCCTTGCATTTATATGCATTAATGAAGGTACGAATTCTGGGTACGTCAATGAGGTGATAAGGATTTGCGAAGGAGATAAAGATGGTAGGTATTGCTGCCTGGAAGTTCGGACAATTTGCTCCCATGGGCATCGCCCATTCTATTCTTACTGTTGTTTGATTACTCTTGGTTGCAAGATTGGCAGCATAGATAATCAGATCATAGTTATCTGCCATTTCCTTCTGAGAGGCTGACATACCTTCAAAACCGGCAGCAGGTTGGAAGACTTCCACCTCAAAGCCTTCTTTTTCTAAAGCCTCCTTCATCATCCTACCGATATCTTCACCGCCGTGTCCAAAGGCACTTTCACCGGAGGATAATGGATATAATAATACTCTCCTGTAATCCTTTGCATTAATCGGGATCAGATTTTGATTATTCTTTACCAGGGTCATGGCCTGATCAGCGCATTCCAGCTCATATTGCTTGTGCTCCTTACAGCCAACAATTTTCTTTGCTTCTTCCAGGTTTGGATAAAGACTTCCATCCGCCTTTTTCTCCGGCAGCTTTAAGGCAGCCTTTGTTCCCAGAATTCTAATAACAGCTTCATCCAAACGCTCCTTGGTTATGATTCCTTCTTTTACTCCGTCTTTCATGTACCCATAGTCTTCATCCAGGTTAATGGTGAACAGGAACATGTCACAGCCGGCAGCAATGGTATACGGAACAGCATCCTTACGCTCCATCGGAATGCGCATGCCTGCCATAGAGGTAGCATCTGTAATTATCATACCATTAAAGTTCAATTTCTCCCTCAGTAATCCGTTGATTAATTCGGGAGCCAAAGTTGCCGGCATTATATCTTCATCCTTAATATCCGGGCACAACTTTTTTGAATAAGCAGGCTGCATAATATGACCGATCATTACCGTGAGGGCTCCGGCATCAATGCAGGCCTGATATGCTTCGCCGTATGTGGCATCCCATTCCTCACAGGACAAGGTGTTTACGCTGGTTACCAGATGCTGATCCCTCTCATCCACACCATCCCCTGGGAAATGCTTGATGGATACAGCCATTCCAAGCTCTTGCACTGCTTTTGTATAAGCAACACCGCAATCACGCACCATTTTAGGGTCTGAACCAAAGGTTCTTGTATTTGTAATTGGGTTACGAAAATTATAATCGATATCGATTACCGGCGCAAAGGCATAATTCGCACCTACCGCAAGTCCTTCCTTCGCACATACATATCCCTGCTTCCTTGCAAAATCAGGATCTTTTGTTGCTGCTACCAGACTATTTGGTCCGATATTGGTGCCCTCCGCTATTAAACCATCTCCACCTGCTTCAAAGTTAGCTGCAATCAACATTGGTATCTCAGCTTCCCTTTGTAATAAAGTCGTAGTATTGCATACTGCCTCCAGCTTCATACTGCGACCCATGAGTCCGCCCGGTCGATAACGGTGTACCACCTCCTTTAAATATCCCTCATCATCCGAATATGTAATAAGACAAAATAACTGTCCAATCTTCTCCTCCTCGGACATTCCTTCCAAGGTCGATTTTACCCATGCAATTTGCTCCTCCTTCAGATAGAAGGGATTTTTCTTCAACAAATCATAATTCGCCATCAGCTTCTCCTTTTCATGTGTTAATATTTATTTTTTATTTTCCTTTAAATCATATTTTAAAGAAAAATATACGGAGAAACCAGTAAACAAATCCTCTTTTTTGCTGTTAAAATATATTCTTTTTTAATATCCGGATCTATAAATGCATCATAAAATCTAAAATAAGTACAGTGATTTATTGTATATAGCAAAAAATCATGCTATTATCAAACTAATATCAGTTGTTAATAGTATAAATTTATTTATATCACTAAATTACTGTTTCATATGCTATCCGTCTAAATTACGATTTCGCTATGAAAAACCTGCCTATTGCATCTGAATCAATGATTCATAATACACATTTAATCTGGAGGCTTTTATGATTGTATCCCATGAGATTATCGATTATACCAACACTCTGCCGGTCAAATTATCCTATATGCAGATCGGACATGCCCCAATGCATTGGCACAACAGCCTCGAAATCCTGTATATCCTTTCCGGCACAATGACACTTACCATTGAAAATTCAGTATATCAATTATCAGAGGATGATATTGCATTAGTAAATCCGAACCAGATACATGAAACCAATATGCATAATGAATTATTAAATTACGCCTATGCAAACCAGCTAATGCATGAATTATTGACTAATTTTCGTGTGAATGCCTCAGATAATACTTCTCGTTCCAGGAAGCATCTGGAGCGTTTAAAGGCAATCACATCCTATATTGAGGACAACTATCCTGGCGAGATCACCCTCACCTCCATGGCAGCCCATGAATATCTGACACCTGCATATCTCTCTCATTTCTTTGAAAAGCATATGGGAGTGACCTTCTCTGATTATTTGGCAAAGGTTCGCGTCAGCCATTCCATTACGGATTTACGATACACCGAATTATCCATTGAAGAAATCTCTGCAAAAAATGGTTTTGCCAGCGCAAGAGCTTATGCCACTGCCTTTCGTAAAATTCATGGCAGCTTGCCCAGCAGCTATCGTAAGGATTACTCGAAAGAAAGAATTTCAGTTTCCTCAGCAGCATTAAAGAATAATGTCAGTTATCTCATGCTGGATCGCTATGATTTTTCGGATAAGATTAATGAATTACTGCAAACAAATACCAAGGAGCAATCCCAATTATCATCTCCGGCCATCCTTCGTGTCCTTCCTAACATTTCTGTTTTGAAGGAGCAAAAGGCACTGAAGCATACCTGGCGTAATTTTTGTTCTGTTGGCCGGGCAAGGGAACTTCTTTATTCTGAGATTCAAGATATGCTGAAACTGCAGCAGAAGGAGATCAAATTTCAATATATTAAATTTCATGGTATCTTTGATGATGCCCTAGGGGTATACAGGGAGGATGATTGCGGAAACCCTGTTTATAACTTCACTTATGTTGATAAGGTTTTGGATTTTATATTAAGTGTGGGCTTAAAGCCCATGATCCAGCTGTCCTTTATGCCTAAAGCACTGGCTCTTGATACCTCAAAAACTATATTTCAATTTGAATTCTATATTAGTCCTCCGAAGGATGAGAAAAAGTGGTGTGATTTAGTATCCACTCTTACCAACCATCTCATCCTTCGTTATGGACATAGAGAAGTGTCACAGTGGATCTTTACCTTCTGGAATGAAGCCTTAGATTACCTCCCATTTCAGCTGAATAACCCGGAGATCGCTTTCCATCTGTATGAGTTGTCTTACCGGGCCGTCAAAGAATGTAATCCGAACCTGACCTTTGCCAGCATGTCGGTCTATCACGAACCGAATATGGCAGGGGATTATGTAAGGTATTTGGAATATGTCAAAATAAATTCCTGCGAACCGGATGCCTATTTATTTCATTTTTACCCTACCCGGTACGACTCCTCCATACAAGAAGAACATACGATGCTCACGTCTTATGAATCAAAGGATACACAGAATAATTTATCCGTGAATCCAAAGCCGCGTCGACTTAAACTCCATAGAAATCCTGATATTATGAAGGAGTCTCTGGGCATTATTCGTCAATTGGTTTCTGACCCTCAAAAGCCTATTTACATTACAGAGTGGAATTTAAGCCCTTCTCATAGGGAATTATTAAACGATACCTGCTACAGCTCCTGTTATATCCTAAAGAATATTCTCGAAAATTATGATACTGTCGATAGCTTTTGCCACTGGTCATTGACCGACTGGATTGAGGAACTGGAATTTGCCCCCGAATTATTCCATGGCGGTATGGGCTTTTTTACAAAGAACGGTATTAAAAAACCTGCCTATTATGCCTATTACTTATTGAATAAATTGGAGGACATGTTGCTGGATCAAGGAGAAGGTTATTTTATTACCAGAGGAAACGGACGCTATGTACTGCTGCTCTACAACTATATTCATTTTTCTGACCTGTATGCGGACGGAATTATTCTTAATTCCACCTTCACCCAGCGTTACAAGGATTTTGCTTCCTGGAATCAAGCCAAGGTTCAGCTTACTTTAACAGACCTTCCTGACGGTAACTATGATTTGACCCAGACCATCGTGAATCCTATCCATGGCAGTGCCTTTGATCAGTGGGTAGAAATGGGTGCGCTGGAGCCTAAGTCCCAAGAAGAAATCAATACTCTTAAATCCTTATCACAGCCAATGATGAAAAGAAGTGTGCAGACCGTCAGCAATAATAAACTAAGCCTAAACTTCCTTTTAGAACCGCTTGAGATCAGGCTGATCGAGCTGGATTCTTAAAGGAATTAGTTTAATCTTGTTGAAATAGAATTAAAATTTAAATTGAGGAAAAAGTGAAAGGCCAGCACTGATGCAATTTTGCATAATACTGACCTTTCATTTTTAACGTTCCTGCTTATCTAAAAGCAATTATGATCCTCAGTTTTAGGACATGCCTCTCCTCTGCTGCACTGATAACAGACTTCATTGGTGAGTGTCCTATCCTTAAAATACTCTTCGCAGTTTGATAAGGTAGTCTCCGCAATATTATACAGAGCTTCCCTTGTAAGGAATGCCTGATGGGAGGTTACAATGACATTCGGCATGGATATGATCCTGGCTAAAATATCATCTTTAATAATGGCATACGACAAATCCTCATAGAAAAACTCCGTTTCTTCTTCGTACACATCAAGTCCGGCACCGCCGATTTTTTCAGCTTTTAGCGCTTCCAGCAAGTCTTCGCTGTTGACTAACGCACCTCTGGAGGTATTAATTAAATATACACCATCCTTCATCCCAGCGATGGTATCGTGATTAATTAAATGAAAGGTATCTTTTGTCAAGGGACAATGCAAGGAGATGATGTCTGATTCACGGCACAGCTCCTCTAATCCTACATAAGAAATATCCGAACCCTCTATCGGAAAAGGATCATGAGCAAGCACCTTCATACCAAAGCCTCTGCAGATATCAACAAAGATACGCCCGATTTTACCTGTTCCTATAACACCCATGGTCTTACCATGCAAATCAAAGCCAGTCAAGCCGCTTAAGCTGAAATTAAAATCCCTGGTTCTGCTATATGCTCTGTGAATCTTCCGGTTCAGGGTCTGTAATAATGCCATTGCATGCTCTGCCACGGCATAGGGGGAATAAGCCGGTACACGCACCACATGAATTTTCTCATAGGCCTGCTTAAAATCCACATTATTATACCCGGCGCAACGCATTGCAATCAATTTTGTACCATTCTCATGTAATACTGTAATTGTTTCAGCGTCTATCGTATCGTTAACAAATGCAACGACTACTTTAAAGCCCTTTGCCATAAAAGCGGTTTTGGGTCCCAGCTTGGGTTCGAAGTATTCAATTTCAATGTTAAATTTGTCCTTCAGTAAATCAAAATAAGTTCTATCATAGGGTTTTGTATCAAAAAAACATATTCGATCCATCAAGTCACCTCCAAATAATCTGGGTTTCACAGGTAATTGGGAAACAATATAGTTTTTGCAATTTCGTTAGAATTATTACAGGTTAAACGGAACACCGATACTATTTTTCTGATTCACCGAAGATTATAAAATCTCAGTATCCCATCGTCCACAGAAGGGATCGACCGGAGATGCCCCAGTAAATTCACTTCTTCCCAGCAGCTTCTCAATCACCGCATCAATTGTTACCTCCGAGGAGGAATATGCATTAATATAAGTAGGGATCATGGGTACATCGAGCAAGTGGTAGGGATTCGCGGTACTGATGAATAATGTAGGGATTTCCTGTACAAACCAGGGCGTGTCATTTCCCATACCGCCTAACCCTTTCCAATTGATTCGAATTACCGTATTATTGCTCGCCGTCTCCAAATTACATACATAGAGCACCAGATCATATTTCTCCGTAAAAGTCTTAACTCCGCTGAAGGCTTCCATCGTAAGTTCCATTGCTCTTGCATCGGGTTTACCGGCTAATAGGGCTGCCATATCAAAGTTTGTATCCCGGTTGCGAAGCGTAACCTCAAAGCCTTGATCTTCCAGCTTCTTTTTCCAAAGCTGGCGATTGGGAGTCTCCATTGAATCATTTTCTTCTATTACATTCAAATACACCCTTTTATACTTCTTTGGTGATAGGGGAAGTAAGTGGGCATTATCCTTCACCAGCGTTACCGCCAGGTCTGCACATTCCTTTTCCCACTGTACATACTTAGGTAATCTTATCTTAGCCAGAGCTTCTTTTCCAGGAACTAGTGTATTGCCCTGTTGCTTCTCATGCAATCCCAGACTGGCTTTTAGAGCCAGTATTCTGGTAACCGCTTCATTTAAGCGCTCCTCTGTAATAATTCCCTTTTGGTATCCTGCCATCAGGAAGCCAAAATCCTCCTGCATATCTTTATTAAACAAGAACATGTCGCAACCTGCCGCAATGGCTGTTGGTACAGCATCCTCACGCTTCATACCCACGCAGAAGCCAACCATCGGCGAAGCGTCTGTAATGGTCACTCCATTGAAGCCAAGCTTGCCCCTTAGCAGTCCCTGAAGCAACTCTGGGGATAGGGTCGCCGGAACTACATTACGTGCAGGAATCTCAGGATTTAATTCATGGACATATGCCGGCTGCGCAATATGTCCTATCATCACCATCTTGGAGCCTTGGTCAATCAAGGTTTGATATACCTTGCCAAAGGTGGCATCCCATTCTTGTACAGACAGACTGTTAATACTGGTAAGCAGATGCTGATCACGCTCATCGACACCATCACCTGGAAAATGTTTGATTGTAGTTGCCAGATTCTCTTCTTTTGCCGCCCTTAGGTAGCCGCTTGCCATCTGTATCACCTTATCCACATCACTTCCAAAGGTTCTCAGATTCGTAATTGGATTACGAAAGTTCATATCGATATCAACGATGGGGGCAAATGCTACATTACAGCCCACCTGGGCTCCTTCGGAGCAGGCCACCTTACCAAGCTTATAACCTGCCTCCTCATCACCGGAGGCACTTGCCTGCATGGGATGCGCATAATTTGTTCCATCCTTAACTAGACCCGTACTACCCGTCTCCAGGTTTGCGGCCAGCAGCATGGGAATTTTTGCATAGCTTTGAAGAATACGATGGATGTTTTGTACTGTTTCACCTACATCTGCACGATACATCATCCCGCCGATACCCAGCCCTCCAACGATTTGCTTTAACACATTCTCATCTGTTGTAGCTCCTACCGGGAA
>JAQZBD010000225.1 GCA_029239235.1 Herbinix sp. | reverse complement strand
TTATCCTCGAGCAAAGAGCTGGAGCGAACGATAATTGGAGATTGTCCGAAATACTCCAGCATCTGAAGGAATTTCTCCTGAATATTAATCGGGAATTTACCCGTTAATAGCTTCTCCTTCAGCTCAGGTGAATACTTAAAATATCCCTCCTCTGTCTTCTGTAGGGTACGCAGCTTCCACCAGCCATTTTGTACAATATAAGTATAGAATATATCGGAGCCCAGAAAATATGAGTCATGCGGCTCCAGATAAGGCTCGAACTGTTCGCCTGCTTCTGTTAGAATTATTTTTCTGGCTAATAGCATGCCCACGCTTTTACCACCAATGAAGCCCGTTCCAATCTCACGAGCCGCAATCTCCAGAATATCATGTAAATCGAAATATTTATCACATAACTCCAGCATTTTAGATTCGTTCCCAAGCAGCAAGGTCATTAGCAGATTTTTTATTATTTCCTGTTCCTTGACCGATTGTTGCAATACTTCTCTTGCCTTCTGGAATAACACATCCCAGTAATCCAGCCGCTCCGTTCCGCGATGAATGCTAGAGAATAACTCTGCTGCCTCCGTACTTGCTGTAATACTATAAGCCTCTTGACCCTGTATTAAATGAGGGAAGAACATGGTTGGTGAGTATCGCTGCCATACCTTTAAGGGATGAATATATAACTTTTGCTGTACCTCATAAAGATCCAGCAAAAGCTGTGTTGTTTCTCGAATTCTCGCTATGGTGCTATTCGTATGCACATTTCGAAACAGCGCAAAATATGCCACTGTATCTAGCTCATATAGATAGGGACAAGTAACCTTAAAGAAATTACCAATCATTAAATCGGAATACCAAAATTCCAGTAAATCTGTTAAGCAATCGAAGACATAGAAGGCCTTCTTTCCCATCTCTGTAACCAAAGTATGCACCTCTGTTGCAAAGCTTTCAAAGCCTTTCGTAGCATCTATTCGCCTTACTATAATCTCAGGTCTTTCCTCTAAGATACAATCATGAGATCCGAAACGGACATATACCAGCTTCCTATGGTCTGCAATGGCTTGCTCAGCATAGGGTATGACCATCTCTTGATAGCTTTGGAGGGAATTCACCTGCCACACTACATTATCGCCTAACCTCAAGTGATCAATTGCTCCGTCCAGCCCCTTGAGTCCGGTACTTATTTTTTCATAAACGTCCATAGAACCTCCCTACCGTTTATATTGATTCCATCAGCTACTATGTCTATTAATATTGTATAAATCTTACTTAATTATGTTATAACAGATTTGTACCTGAATTCCTACTAGGAACTTAATTTTGTTTATACTCCTCTATGTTTCCCCAAACTCTAATTCTATGCTGCAAAATATTTATTCTTCTGTTTTCTGTCATATTCACGGTTTTTCGACATGCGCATATGATGGATTAGGTAATATTTTTTTTAACCTAATTAATGATAGAAAGGGGGAGCATCAAATGGGATATCGAGATTATGGATCAGATCCATATTACGATTCATGGCGTTATGAGAATCGCCGTGACCATCACCACCACCATCATCGTCGTCCATACGACGGATATGGCCGGGATGGAATCTATCCATGTAAAGAATGTTCTTCGCTGCCGCCGATCGGACCAAGGCCAGGTCCTAGACCTTATCCACGGGGTCGCGATCCATATCGTGATTATCCTCGGTATTTTTAACCAAAGGTTAATGATTCTGAGTGAATGAATTATTAAAATTTACTTTACTTTAACAATTTGTAGTGTTAAAATTACACTGAATGTAATTTACTTAAATAACGTAAAGATGAAAGGAGTCCTACCGATGAGTAAGAACATCAGAACTACTGCTGTTGATCATTTATTTGAAGCAATTCTAAGCTTAAAAAATTCGGAGGAATGTTATACATTTTTTGAAGATATATGTACTGTTAATGAATTGCTTTCTTTATCACAGCGATTTGAAGTGGCCAAGATGCTTCGTAATCATAATACTTATCTTGAGATTGCGGAAAAAACAGGGGCTTCTACTGCTACAATAAGTCGTGTGAACCGCTCCTTAAACTATGGTAACGACGGCTATGATATGGTATTTTCAAGGATGTCTGAGGATGAAGATATAGAGGAGTCAGAATCCAACTAATAGTAGAAAACCAATAATTGAATCATAAGAAGAAAAAAAAGCTCATTACAGCCGCCGCTGTAATGAGCTTTCATACACTTCAAGTGAATCAGCGAGCTGATTCACTTGTTTTTATAACATAAAATCTATTCGTTTAATTTCTACATTTTAATTTCTACGTTTTTAACTATCTACACTAATTTTCTAGGTTTTAATATCTACGATTCACATTTCTATGTCTTATTTCTTACCCTCAGGCTTACCATTCATCTTCTTCATGGCTTCCCGATTCACTCTGGGAGCTTGCTTGTATTCCGCCTTTGACACCTGTTCCTTTGGATTCGCACTTGCTTTCTTTGGCTTGCTGCCCATAAGCGAATCATCGATCATTTTCTCAATCATGTGCTTTCTCATATATACATCAAAGCAAAGCATGCTGATGAAGGCGAAGGTAGTAAGAAAATCCTGATCCTCTTCGTCTGTGACGTTACCAAAGGATTCCTTTGCTTTTGTCATCTTACGAATCATATCCTTCGTAATAGCATCTGTCTGCTCCTTCTCCAAACGGAAGATCTCTTCATAGATATCCTCCAGCTTGACACTGGAATCCTTCCCGTAATAACGCTCAGTTAAAGGATTAAAGATGCTCTGAATGTCATTGATCGATAGAATATTCTTAAAATAATAAATAAAAATCAGAAGGAACATATGCTCCTTCGTATACTTCTTCTTCGCAGGTGGAGGTAACAATTCGTTCTTCGTGTAGTTATTAATCATCGTCTTGGTCAGCAGCTTATCTTCACTGTACCGCTTGGAGGACTTTAAATGCTCATCCATGAAGGTAGTAACCTGATCCATATATAAATCTATGTTTGGTATATCATCCGGCATAATATATTTTACGTCCTTTAAGCTGTCAATCAAGCTCTTGATATACTCTTCTTTCGTCATATCCAATATAATCACCTCCATTACATTATATAGTAATTGAAACTAGATGTCAAAGCAAAAATAATGATATGAATACCAGAGGATTCCAACAGCATAGCAGCGAACTCCATTTTACATCAGGAAAAGTTTCATAATACCAGGCTACTCGTCTTAAAGTCTGACAGTTCGCGGGAATTGTAGGATTGAATCTCCTGTAGCTACATGCTATAATGAACATAAACATATGTTTGCATCCACTTTGGCACGATCCTCCTATTTTAATTGGATACCAAATGGTTGTAAACTAAAGAACAAAGATTAATTTGGACAGGCAGGTACATATTGATATGAGTATTTATGATAAATTAAATCCCGAACAAAAAAGAGCAGTTCTCCATGACAAGGGTCCTCTGCTTATTCTCGCCGGTGCCGGATCAGGTAAGACCAGAGTTTTAACCCATCGAATTGCTTATCTCATTGAAGAGCGTGGAGTTAATCCCTGGAACATACTTGCCATTACCTTTACGAATAAGGCTGCAAAGGAAATGAGGGAGCGTGTTGATAAAATTGTTGGCTTCGGTTCCGAGGAAATCTGGGTAAGTACCTTTCATTCTACTTGCGTTCGAATCCTGAGACGATTTGCAGATACCATAGGCTATGGCCGCAGCTTTACTATTTACGATACGGATGATACAAAGACCTTAATGAGGGACATCTGTAAATATTTAAATATTGATACTAAGAAAATGAATGAGCGCAGTATCTTATCTGTAATCTCAAAGGCAAAGGATGAAATGATTTCTCCGGAAGAATTTGAACGTACCTCCCAGGGTGATCTTACCAGGAGCAAATATGCTAAGGCCTATACCGAATACCAAAAACGTCTGAAAGCAAGTAATGCGATGGACTTTGATGACTTGATCTGTAAGACCGTTGAGCTCTTTACATTGAACAAGGAAGCCCTTTCCTACTATCAGAACCGCTTCCGTTATATCATGGTGGATGAGTACCAGGATACGAACACGGTGCAATTCCGTTTTATCCATCTTCTTGCTTCCGGAGTTAATGAATATGGAAACAGGGATTATAATCTCTGTGTTGTAGGTGATGACGACCAGTCGATATATAAATTCCGTGGTGCTAACATTTATAATATTTTAAACTTTGAGCATGCTTTTCCAAATACGAATGTAATAAAGCTGGAGCAAAACTACCGCTCCACGAAAAACATTCTGGGTGCTGCCAACGAGGTGATCTGTAACAATCAAGGACGTAAGGACAAGTCCTTGTGGACCGATAACGAAGAAGGTGAGCCGGTACAGTTTACCCAATTTGAATCAGATATTGAAGAAGCGGATGCTATAACCTCAGAGATAAGACGATGTATTGATAATGGTGATGCCACCTATAAAGACTTTGCGGTGCTTTATCGTACCAACGCCCAATCCCGTCTTCTAGAGGAAAAGATGGTATTAAGAAATATCCCTTATCGGTTAATTGGAGGCGTTAACTTCTATTCCCGTAAGGAGATCAAGGATATCCTTGCCTATCTTAAGACCATCAACAATGGCTTAGACAGCCTCTCCACAAAACGAATCATCAATGTACCAAAGCGTGGAATCGGCCTGACTACGGTTGACCGAGTGAATGATTATGCGCTGAATCACGATATGAGCTTTTACGATGCCCTGACCCGAGCTCACTACATACCGGGTCTGGAGCGTGCTGCTTCCAAGCTAACACCCTTTGTCAGTATGATTGAAGGCTTAAAAACCGGAATGAGTCAGCCGGGTTATGTATTAAGTGGTTTAATTGACGATATCCTGGATGCTACCGGATATTTGAAAGAGCTGGAAGAGGAAGGCAACGAAGAAGCGCTGGAACGAATTAGTAACATTAACGAGCTTGTGAATAAATTAGTTGCTTATGAGGAAAATGCCATCGATGAGCCAACTCTGAATGGCTTCCTAGAAGAGGTTGCCTTGGTTGCAGATATCGATAACCTCGATGATGAAACTGAAAAGGTTGTATTAATGACCCTGCATAGTGCCAAAGGCTTAGAATTCCCTTATGTATACCTATGCGGCATGGAGGAAGGAATCTTTCCGGGCTATATGTCCATCCATGCAGACAATCCAACGGAAGAAATCGAGGAAGAACGCCGCTTATGCTATGTTGGTATTACAAGAGCCATGAAGCAGCTCTCCTTATCTGCTGCAAAGCAGCGTATGTTACGCGGTGAATTCCAATATAACCGTCCCTCTCGCTTTATTCATGAGATACCCCGATATCTGCTTAAGATGAATTTAGCGGAGCCGCGCAGATTAGGCTTAAATAAGAAAAGTGATGATACTCCCTCTGGTAATGTGTTCCGCTTTACGGAAACATCAGCCTTTGATGATACTGTCTTTGATAAACAGCAAAAGGGAGGCTATCAGCAGCCTCAGGCCACTTATAAACCTTATTCGGCTCCTGCGGTGAAGCAATTCGAAGGTAAGCAAATGGGTACCTTAAACTATGATGTAGGTGATACTGTCAAGCATATTAAATTTGGCGTTGGTCTAGTGACGAATATCACCAAGGGCGGTAAGGATTACGAGGTTACGGTGGATTTCCCTAACTTCGGCGTAAAGAAGTTACTCTCGTCCTTTGCGAATTTAACTAAAATAAATTAAAAATTTACCATTGAATGCTTAATTTTCGAATATTATGGAACTTAATTTGAAATAATATAGTAAAGCAGTCCATTATATGGTATACTATGGTTACTATTAATTAAGGGCTACAACAGTAAATTCATTTACTTGTTATAATAAAAGAAGGGAAGTGTTTTCATGGGAAATAAAATTGATGATCTTATTTGCGCAATTAGATCAGGCGAATTGGTTCACAGAAAAGATCCTGGCGAAAAAGCAAGGAAAGTTGTTGTCTGTATTTTGACAATCGTCGGTGCTGTAGCTGCTATGGCTGCTATTGCATATGCAGTTTATAGGTACATGAATCCAGATTATCTGGAAGATTTCGATGATGATTTTGACGATTATGAGGACGATGATGACACAGAGGAGACATCTACATACTGACCATTTTCCTTGACCTGAATAATTAAGCTAACCTCCTGACCAGCCTTCTTATAACTGAGAGCGCTCACCAAATCATCGAGGGATTCAATCTTAGAGCTATCAAGTCCTGTGATGATATCTCCCTGCTTTAAGCCTGCATCTGCTGCCGGTGAATTATCAATGATATCATTTACATATACACCGATTGGCATATTAAAACGTTCAGCATAGGCTTCTGTTACTTCCTGAGCGGTAGAGGCATCAAGTCCTAAAAAGCCTTGATCACCGGTAGCCACCACTTCACGGTTCATTAGCTCATTGATAATCGGAACTGCTTTGGAGATCGGAATTGCGTATCCCATCCCTTCTACTTCCTCTGATGCATACTTCACAGAGTTAATACCTATTACCTGACCTGCTGCATTTATTAAAGCGCCGCCGCTGTTACCAGGGTTAATCGCTGCATCTGTCTGAAGGAGTGTCATAGTCTGAGCATCAATTGTTACTTCTCGATCTACTGCACTAATATAACCTACCGTTACGGACTGACCATAGCCAAGAGCATTACCAATGGCAATCGCCATCTCACCGGCCTTTACATTCTCTGAACTGCCAAGGGTAGCTATTTTAATTGCCGCAGCTGTGTCCTGAGATAAGTCATTCATATTAACGGTTACTACAGCCAAATCAGAATTTGCATCTGCTCCCTTTATCGTACCGGTTGCAGTTTTCTCATCGGCAAATACAATCTGAACATCTGCAGCACCTTCTATTACGTGATTGTTTGTTGCAATATACAAAGTGGAATCATCCTGTCCGATGATGATACCGGAGCCGCTGCCTTGAGACTCCTGAGAGTATCCTCTTCCAAAGAAATCATAGCTTGTTGTTGTAACTGTAGAATTAATTGCCACGATAGAAGGCATTACATTCGCGACAACATCTGAGACATCTGCCACAACTCCTTCTACAGAGGTCGTTTCAGCGACAGCGTCCGTATTATCCGTTGCCTCTGTCACTGTTGCTGTCAAATTCGCATTACTCGTATTACCATTCTTATCATTTCCTAAATTGGTTATTGCATAGTAGCCTTGGAAGGTACCTCCGGCTATCAATCCAAATGCCATCGCTGCTGCCACTAATTTTACAAAGCCAGGGACATGTCTCTTTTTCTTAACTTTCGTTTCTGATGATGCAGAATTATGATTAGCGGAATATAAATTATCAAGGGAACTGTAGCCTTGATAGGAATTATTACTTTCTGTATTGCTATATTGTGTGCTGCTACTTTCTGCACTGCTGTTTTGTGGATAGTCGCTTAGTATATAACTGTTTTGTGTGTTACTGTTATCCAATATTCTGTTTTCTGAATTTCTGTTTTCAGCATTACCGCCTGCACTGCTAAAATTTGTGGCATTATCCTCATTTACATTTCTGGAATCAGTAGTTCCATCCTTATATCCATCTGGTTGATTATCGAATTCGTTGTTCATAAAAAACGCTCCTTTCAAAATGTTATCTAATGTTGTTTGATCAGGTATTATCCTGTTATCTCCTTTTGATAAGAACAGTTTAACAACAAATTATGTTCACTTTGTGTTCTGTTTTTGAAAAAATTATGAAGAAAAAGTTTGTTTTTATCGAACAGGGACATAGCAACCCAGTATTTTCATCTCGATTGCCTCTTCATTAATGCAGTGCAAAGCATTTTTTACTGCCGGAGAATCAAGACCGCCTTCAATATCTACAAAGAATCGGTATGCAAAGGCTTTCCCCGTAATCGGTCTTGATTCGATCTTAGTCATATTGATATTATTATAGATAAAATGGCTCAGCATGTGATACAGAGAACCGCTTTTATGCGGCAGCTCAAAGCAAATGCTGGTGCGGTCTGCGCCCTTACCATAAATCTTTTTATTTGAAATCACAATGAATCTTGTTGTATTATTGTCTTCATCTTGAATGGAAGCCTGCAATAACTGCAATCCGAATACCTCTCCTGCTCGCTTGCTTGCAATAGCCGCTTTTGTCAAATCATTTTCTTCCAAGATTAAGCGTGCGCTGCCGGAGGTGCTTCCTCCTTCTATTTGCTTCACATTCAAACGTTGCTGCAAGAAGCCGGAGCATTGCTGCAATCCCTGCTTATGAGAATATATTCTTTTGATATTACATAGCTTCGCTCCCGGTAAGCCCCATAGGTTATGATCAATTTTAACCATATGCTCACCAATGATAATATTGTCGTATTCCGCCAGCAGATCGTAGATGTCAGACAGCGTTCCTGTTGAGGAATTCTCAATTGGAAGCACTCCATAATCCGCTTTGCCTTCCTTTATCGCCTGCATCACCTCTTTGAAGGTACTCATTGCAATTCCATTGATGTCAGAATTGAAGTATTCCATCATTGCCTGTTCCGTATAGGAGCCCCGCTCTCCAAAGAATGCTACCTTTGTATTATGATAAATCGCTATCTGCTCAACCTCGGTCAAACCGAGACCTTCCATATTATCAAGTAAGGTATATTGCAGTCTGCGGCTTAATGACATGATCTGCTTGAATAAATCGGCAATTGCTCTTTGATTAAATTCATTTTCTGTTAATGCTGTTAATGAAGCCAGCTTCTGTTCTTCTCTTGCCGCATCAAAAATTGGTTTACCAACACTTCTTTTATAAGCAGCGATGTCGATTGCAAGCTTCATACGCTCTTCTATTAATTCTACAATCTTACGATCGACCTCATCTATTTTTTCACGGCTCTCAAGTAAATCAATCATCTATTTCCTCCATTCGTCCTCTAAAAGCAGGAACTATAGTATTATTAAAGCTTAAATTTGAACCTTGCATTATTATACTATTTAAGTTTCTTTTATTCAACTATAAACATAGAAACACAGCTGTACTTTTAAATCCTTCTTTTCCAAGAGAAGATTAGTCATCTTGTCCTTATTGCATAATTTTGCTGACCGAGATATAATGAATTAAATCGAATTAAGTAATATTATAAACTTAGAATATAATTCCTGGAGGTATGACACACATGGCAAAGCACATCCTGAGGGTACTATTGGCCCTTACCATTCTCACCGCTGTTGCAGCGGCAGGTATTTATTATTATAACCTGGACCGTACTTATTATAATTCGGATGATGAGATTGGCAATACCGCGGGAAATATTTATAATGGCGGTCTCTTCTGTCAGCAAGACGATAAAATCTATTTTAGTAATAACAATGCAGGGGGCAGACTTTTTGTTACTAATGATACTTTAAGCAGCTTCCAACTGGTTAGCAATAGTAAGGCAGTCTATATCAATGCGGATGATGATTATATTTATTATGTTCAGGCTAACAACACGAAAGAGACTTCTATTGATGATTCCATTGTTTACTACAATACAGGTGCTTATCGCATTAAGCACAATGGCTCAAATTTAACTGCATTTACCGCAGATCCCAGCGCTTATCTTACATTGAAGGGCAACTACCTCTATCTTCAAAAATATAATGTTGATTACGGCCTTTGTTTATACCGATATAAAATTGATAAGACAGAGGAACGGTTGCTGGTTAAGGATGCTGTTATCCCCACAAAAGCGGAAGGTGATTATCTTTACTATTCCGGGAGATCAAAAGATTTAAATATTCATTCCTTGGATTTGCTAAGCTATACCACTCACCCTATTCTAAAGGGCTCTTATCTTTATCCAATCTACTTTGAGGATTATATTTATTACATTAATACAAAGGATAATAATAGTCTCTACCGGATGAACAAAGATGGGTCAGAACCAACAAAGCTGGTTAGCCAGCACTGCTCTACCTATAATATTACAAACAGCGGAAAATACCTGTATTATCAGGTAGATAATAAGAAGACGAAGGGAATCCACCGGATGAACCTGTCAAACCTGAAGGATGAGCTAATGTTATCCGGTGAATATAAACAGATTAATATTACTAAGGATTATGTCTTTTTCCAGGATACGGATGGGTCAAATACATATTACGCAGTTGCAGATGGTGATGCCTTGGTGAATCGTTTCGATGCTCCAACCTCAGCCACTTCCATTTCACCGACTCCTGCCGCTACGAAATAAAGCTTCCTTTACCTCTGATAGATAGGATAGGGAACCAAAGGCAAGGATGACATCCTCCTCGTTAGCCCCGTCATATGAGATGTTAATTGCATTAGAAACTGTATGTGCATCAATTACAGAACAGTTACAGTATTTCTTAGCCTCTATCGCTAGCTGCGAAGAGGCTAATGCTCTTTCATTATCCGGTGTAACCGTAATTATCTTATGAGCGAGAGGAGCCATATGCTCCAGAATCTTACCATAGTCCTTATCCGCTAAAACACCAACAATATATGTGACCCTCAGGTTACCAAAATACTGCTGAAGGGTTTTCTTAAGATGCAGTGCAGCATCTTCATTATGTGCTCCGTCAATGATAAAATATGGCTCTTTCGCCAGAATTTCGAAGCGGCCGTCCCATTTTGCCTGAGCCAAGCCTTCCTTCCTTGCTGCCATACCAATCTCATACCCTAAGCTTTGCAACAGGTCTATCGTTCCTAAGGCTAACAACGCATTTTCCCCCTGATATTCGCCAAGCATTCTAATTTCATACATTTGGCCGTGATAGGAAAATTTAGTTGCGTCCAGATGATAGGTTAAATGAAGTAGCTCTGTTTCATCAAGTACTGTTAATTCCGAATTTCTTTCTTTGCAGGTATCCTTTAGTACCGTCAGTATGGAGGGATCATTATTACAGGTAATCACAGGTACTCCCTGCTTGATAATTCCCGCCTTTTCCTTTGCAATCTTCTCGATAGTATTCCCTAGAAACTGCATATGATCCCTACTAATCGATGTGATGACGCAGCAAATAGGATGCTGAATTACATTCGTTGCATCCAGTCTCCCTCCTAATCCGACCTCCAGAATTGCAAAATCCACGTTCATATGATACATATGAAGGATTGCCATGGCAGTCTCAATCTCAAAGGAGGTGGGGTGACTAAAGCCCTCTATCACCATTGCCTCACAAGCAGGCTTTATCATGGCTATTGTATCGCTGATTCCGTCTTTTGTGATATATTCATTCACTACTTCACCAGTTGTACTCTTCTTTGTTAGTTGAACTCTCTCCTGATAGGTAAAGACCGCCGGAGAAATATATCTTCCTACAAAGTACCCTTCTGCTGCAAGTATCGACGCTATCATAGCTGTTGTAGAGCCTTTTCCGTTAGTTCCCGCCACATGTATTATCTTAAGCTTATCCTGGGGATTCTCAAGTCTTCTCATAAGCTCTGTAATCGTCTCTAGTCCTAACTTACTACCGTATTGATTGGAATCATTAATAAATGCTCTGGCTTCTTCGTATGTCATATTTTTCCCTCTTTATTAACATCTTTTAAGTACTTTTGTTTGAATAGATTAATACATCCCTAATAGAAAGAGTGAAAGTATTCTCCTTCACTCTTCAACAATAAAGTTCCTATATAATTATCTATATCCATTCATTCTTCTTAATCGTTGGCTCTCCTTGTCCCTAATCACTTCTCAGCCTAGACATAATTAGTTATTTTTCATTTACGACCTGAAAGATAAAGAATTTGAGGTAATAGGATTCATCCGCTGCCCAGAGAATCGGATGATCCGGTGCCTGGGTTCGGTATTCCACCTGTTTGATTCTCTTTCTTACATTTCTTGCTGCCTGTCCAATGGTTTCGGCAAACAGATCCGGTGTCATGAAGTGAGAACAGGAGCAGGTAGCCAGATACCCACCGTCCTTTACCAGCTTCATAGCTCTCAAATTAATCTCACGATAACCCTTAATCGCATTCTTTAACGAATTCTTTGATTTAGTAAAGGCTGGCGGATCCAAGATAACTACATCAAACAGCTCACCATTTCTTTCATATTCCGGTAAAAGATCGAAGACATCTGCGGTTATAAATTTTACAGTATCACTTAAGCCATTT
>JAQZBD010000224.1 GCA_029239235.1 Herbinix sp. | reverse complement strand
CAGCTCGACATAGGGACGTAGTGTCGGATACTGAGGAAGCAGCGACCAGTCTGCCATTCCCTTTGCCTGATCCAGGATCGGTCCGATATTTCGATAAACTTCATCTTCTCCCATCAGGGAGCCGGTGAGAAGCATCCAGATCGGCAGCCAGACAAGGAGGGTTAATATAGAGAGGGCTGAGGTTATTACCATATTTTTTACTTTCATTCGTCTATACCTCATCCTTGTCTAATTTTATAATAAGTAATATTATGATTAAAAACAGAAGTACACACATAACCGCGGCAGCGCACATTTTTTGAATATCCAGTGAGAGGAACCAATTATTGAACAGATGCTGGAGCATATAGATCTTTTCCTGCGGATAATCTCCTGATATAAGATAGGCCTCTCGAAATACTTTAAAGGAATTTACAAAAGATAGGATAACTATTACGTGTACCGTGGGTAGTAACTTTGGCATTGTGATAAATTTAAATTTCGCAAGGACTCCGGCACCATCTACACTTGCCGCCTCATATAGCTCCGCATCAATTGCGTTTAAGCCAGTCAGCCATAATACCATATCATAGCCCATATTCTTCCATAGATAGGTAATGAGCAATATTAGAAACGCCTTATCAGTATTTAAAAAATCGATCTTCATCCCTCCGGCACTCAAAAGAAATCTATTTAGTAAGCCCTGTTCGTCAAAAAGCAGCTTCCATAATAATGCGATAGAGGCTACCGGGATTGCCATCGGCAAAAGAAAGGAAGTCTTAAAAAACTGTGCGTGTTTTTTCTGCTGATACATAAGCAGGGATAAAAGAAGGGTTAGAAGTAGCAGTAACGGAATGCAGATTGCCAAAAATCTCCCTGTGTTTTTTGCCGCTAGCCGGAAGGCTTCATTATTCAGAACTGTATTATAATTAGCAAAGCCTGCAAACTGTCCGCTCATTGCTTCGTAAAAGGATCTCCTTACAACATCAATAAGCTTTATTTTCGCTCTATTTTTCATTTCTAGGCTCCTTCCCTTTTATCGTAGCAGGAAATTCTCTAAAGATTCTCTATAACTTTACTAATTTTATTTCCTAGGTGCTATCGTTCTTTTCATCTGCTAGGATGTGTCAATATATTAAAAAACGTAGGTTCACGGATTAATCATTGCCCGTGAACCTACGTTTTCTATTTTTACCGATAATTCTGATTAATTATAGTTTTGCCCTAATCATATTGAGCATCCTTTAATTACTTAATTGAATAAGCGTTAATGAGCGATTCAAATAACCTAAAATCGGAAAGTCCGTACCAATACTTGCTCCAATAGCATCTCCTGCGTTTAAGGAAGCTTGAGTGACAAATGTTGAACTACTTCTATTAGCTATCTTAAATACTGTAGATGGATTACCAAATAATGGTTGATTATTTACTGTAATAATAGCCTCCAGGTACGGTTGACTTGGAGCTGGATTAACAGTGGCTTCTGCATTAATTGATAACGTTATTTGATAAACTCCGCTTCGCCCTACCACTAATTGATTTCCGGATGTGCTAACGGTGATCGTACTTGATAAAGGTCCAGCCGCACTAAATGGTATGGGGGTGAAGACTGCTCCTGGTTCCTCTGCACTAATTCCTCTTAAGGATCCGAAAGCCAAAACTACTTCTCCAATGGCACCCTGTGGCCCTGCTGGTCCCTGTACACCTGCCGGACCTTGAGGACCTTGTGAGCCTGCCACACCCTGTGCACCTGCAGGACCTTGTGGTCCAATCGCACCCTGTGCACCTGCCGGGCCTTGTTCTCCTTGTGGACCTTGCGGGCCAGCCGGACCTTGAGGACCCTGTGAGCCTGTAGAACCCTGAGGACCTGCAATACCTTGGGGACCTATCAAACCCTGTGGACCTACCGGGCCTTGTTCACCCTGTGAACCTTGTGGACCTGCCGGTCCCTGTGGGCCAGCCGAACCCTGTGGACCTTGAGCGCCTGCAGGACCTTGTTCTCCCAGTGGACCTTGCGGGCCTTGCGAACCTGCCGGACCTTGTTCTCCTTGTGCCCCTGCTGGACCTTGTTCTCCTTGTGCGCCTGCCGGACCTTGTTCTCCTTGTGCGCCTGCAAGACCTTGTTCTCCTTGCGGTCCTGCCGGACCTCTTTCACCCTGTGGACCTTGCGGCCCTACCGGACCTCTTTCACCCTGGCAACCCTGTGGTCCTACCGGACCTCTTTCACCCTGGCAACCCTGTGGTCCTACCGGACCTCTCTCACCCTGGCACCCCTGTGGTCCGGGAGGTCCTGGAGGACATGGCGGTGGGCATGGATGCGGATATGGTGGCGGGCATGGCTTCGGATATGGCTGCGGGCATGGATTATAATCATGATTATTCCATCCATCATTATAATTAGCTGCTGTTACTTTTACATTACTAGAATCATCATTATTAGAATAAGCTCTATCGGGTAAGTTTTTATCCTTTTTCATGTAAAAACTCCTTTCAATTAAACAGGATTTTATTATACCTACTCTATATTTATGACATTATTCTAATTTTGTGCAGCATAATTTGCCAATTTACGCTATTATTTTTCCCTATTTGTCTAATTAAGGTGTAAATCTGCTGACTATGATCGCGGAACCATTTCTGCTCCAGCGGATGCAGATAAACCTATTCTGCCAAATAAGTATTTACCTTTGATTTTACAGCCATAACAGCCTGATTGATATCCTGATCTCCTTTCAGATAGGGCAATGAGTTTTCAACAATCATATTATAAAGGGTCTCATTGACTTCAATCGGATACTTTACCTCCAATATTACCTTCAGAAAGTCCTCTCTTTCCTTCGCTGTCGGCCACACTGCGGTAAGCTCGCCATCTTCATTGCCATAGCCAACCATAAGATTGTCATTCTCCTCGGCGAACCATTTCTTAAGGGAATCCAAATTCACCGGAAGTCCATCGTATAGATTGGAATTTTGAACCTCCTCAGAGAATAGGGATTGTATGAACTCCTTTGCAATGTCAGCTTCCTTGCTGGTGCTGTTCAGTCCTACAACTCCCTTTGGCAGAAATTTCTGACTCATGGAACTGTAAGCAAGTTGTTTATCTTTTATAACTACCGCCGGAATCATGGTATCCATCACATGATTAATCTGCTCTATCGATGTTGCGTATTTTTCCTCGCTTGAGGTTCCAATCTTAAACAAAGCTAAGCCGCTGTTTAAAAGCTCCGTCCCGCTACCGTATTCATCCAGCTCAGTTGCCTTTATATTATCCGCAAGAATTTTTATATTTTCGAGGAATCTTTTTAATTGTTCCTCCTGCAATTTGTTATCCTTGATCAATTCGTTCATTGTCAGAGCCAGATAATTCTTCAGCAGCGTTGCATAGGTTTCCGAAAAGGTATATTGTAGATTTTGATTTTGTTCTATGTATTCAATGATACTTTCCAGACTGTCCGAAGAATCGACAGCCTCTTCCTTACCGATCAGAACCGGTACTCCAAAGCGGGTCGGTACTTGGAAGATTTGATTATCTTCATGATAGCTGCTTGCGATATTAGCGATAATCTCTCCTGAGGCTTCCAAAGGCTTAATCACATCCGAAATATCTGCCAGCACTCCTTTTTCAATAAAGGAGCGAACCGGCAATCCGTCCAGTACCAGTATATCTGCACCATTTCCGGACAGCAGTTCCGTATTCAATGCTCGGATATAGTCGGATACATTTCCCTTTACCTCGTCCTCCATAGCAACCACATAGTTGACTCTGACATCCGCGTTTTTCGCCTGGAAAATTGATATTGCCTGACGGATTGTACTATTCTCATTTAAGGAGTACACCGTAATTTCCTTTTCCGGTACGGAAGCAACATTCTGATCAAAGACATAATGCTTTAATTGATATCCTCTATCTGAATCCTGATATACTGCATAATATTCCTCCGGTTCTCCTACCACTGCATAGATTGCTGCGAAGGTTCGAGAAGGCATGCTCATGGAATTAAGGCTGCCGTCCACCGTTGTTTCCCATAGACTTCCATTACTGGTTAGCCGATGAATACCTGAGGAATCACCAAGAATCAATGTGCCGTCCTCCAGAACTGCATAGCCCTTAGCACTGCTATTTCCATTATATTCTATTGTTTTCTCAGTATTTTGTAATTCCCCGTTATAGATAAGAATATTATTATCCGCATTTGACGTAATAACGTTATTACCTGACGCTATGAATTGCTTAGAACTTCCATATTCTACACCGCCCAGGGATAGCTTGTAGGTCTTCTTATCCTCTATTGAATAAATCATCAACTCTTTTGAATTCCAATTATCGTCAAATACCAGATTACCATTTTCTAATACTGCAATATGGTTTATCATCGGATAATAATTTATCTCCCCAATGACATTTTGCACTTCATCTAAAATGGGTATATCAATCGCCTGTACTGTCTTTCCATCCTCTGACTTAAACACACGGGATACTCCGTCGCCGCTGGCATAGTTTTGAAGTGCCACGTAATAGGTTCCATTCTTGTCAAGGCAAAGGTCGGTGACTACGCCGTTTTTTATAATGTCTTCACTGCTAAGCCACTCCGGTTTGCTTTTCTCCCATTTCATGGCTTCGTTATTTCGGTAGCACAGATATTCTTGTGTTTTTTCATTCACCGTATATACTTCAAACTGCTTTTCTGTTGTCATCAGTATTCGAAATACATACTCCCCGTCGTCCAGCTTAGGCAGCTCCACATCCTTCTCCATATATCTGCCCATGTTAATATCCTTGTTTTCCAGGTTAATGTTTTCTCCTGAGCTTTGTTCCTCCTTACCATCACTACTGCAGGCGGATAAACCGGAGACGGCAATTGTAACAGCCAAAAATAAACTGAGTAACTTTTTTTTCATTTCTATCCTCCAATCATAATGTTATGAGAAGCTACAGTTTAACATCTCATAAGGGTGCGCCATTTACGCCGGATATAATTTCCATAAGCAGAATATCAGATTCATCTCTAAAAAAACTCTAAGTGCATACGAAAATTTACAATCCGCTCACATTTGGTTAACTTTAAGTTAGAAGATAAAATAAAAAAGTAGCGCCTCCACCAGGGGTATCTTTTATGGATATTTTGCCTCCATGAAGCTCGATGAGCTCCTTCGCAATACTCAGACCCAACCCGTAATGATTTTTATCCCTACGGGCTTTATCCTCACGGTAAAACCGTTCAAATACTTCTTTTTTTCTGCCGGGCTCGATTCCCTTCCCATGATCCTCCACCTCGATCCATAGCTTCTGCTTTTTAGCATAAGCTCGGAGTACGATGGTGTCCCCTTCCACAGAATAATTAATCGCATTATCGATTAAAATCGCAAGAAGCTGCATGATCCGAAGAAAGTCCCCTTCTGCTTTCGGAAGCATATGCTTCGGGAGTTCTAATTTTAACTGCTTCCCATTTTCCTGGCAGAGCGGCAGGAAAGTATCCAGGGTTTCTATCAAGAGTAAATCCATGTCAAGGAGTTCCTTTTTTACCTTCCAGCTCCTTGCATCTGCATTTGCCAGGAGAAGCATATCTTCGGTCAGCTTTGAAAGGCGCCTGCACTCCTTATCTATCCCTTTGGTAAAATGCTCCGCCCTGTCAGGCTGAAGCATAATAGCCGAGGCATTGGCCCGAATCACTGCCAGCGGTGATTTTAGTTCATGGGAGGCAGCCGCGATAAACTCGGTCTGGAGTCTTCGGCTCTCCTCCACCGGTTTCAACGACTTATCTACCATATAGCAACTCACAAAATACAGCAGGGCAATTCCTGCAAGATTTAATATGGTGATAAAAAATCTTAGCTTTAGGATATTAGAGGATCGATCGGATATATATTGAAGTATAATCAAACTTCGAAAGCCGCCTTGCGTAGGCATAATATATACCTCACTCAGATAACGATCATTCCTATCCCCCCTGATCTCATAGACCTGACTCTGGAGTTCTTTTTTTGTGATGGGACGAAGGCTTGTATTAATCTTATCTTTTAAGGCCGCTTCTTTCACCTTATCAATCAGCCTGCTTCTATCTGTAGGTGTCTTCCATCCGCCCTGATATAAGAACGGGACACCGTTATCCTCAATATGTATGATCAGGTTATTCTTGATTTCCAGCTCAGAGATTGCCAGATTACTGATTCCGTGATTCAACTGTACCGTTTGGTTTACTGTTATAAAATTATTTTGAAAGGTACTAAAGGTATTTCGTTCTACTTGCTGGCTCATTAACACTTGTACCAGAATCAGAACCACAGTTAAAATAAGCCCAGTGGAACCGGTATATAATAGGATCAGTCTATTTCTTATTGATTTCAGCATTCTCCCGTCTCTCCAATCGATACCCGATTCCATGGAGCGTTTTGATACATAGCTCCGTTTCAAGTGCCTTCAGTCTTCTTCTTAAGAAATAAATATAATTATCCAGGTTACCATCCTCTACAAAATCCTCAGCTCCCCATACCCGGCTAAGAATCTGCTCTCTGGTCAGAATCTGTTCCTTATTCATAAGAAAATATTCAAAAAGTGCTCCCTCTCTTTTGGATAGGGATATGCTTTTATCTTTGCAGATTGCAGTGCAGGTATTGGGCTCTAAGGAGGCATCTCCATAGCTTAGTACCGCTGTATTCTCCATTACTCTGGGTCTTCTTAGGAGAGCTCTGATCCTTGCTTGCAATTCCTCCACCGCAAAGGGTTTTGCAAGATAATCATCTGCACCGCAGTCCAGACCATCAATCCGATCATAAATTCCGTTCATAGCTGTAACCATGATTACCGGGGTTACAATTCCTTTTTTCCGTATTTTCTGCAGCAGAGTCAGGCCATCCACCTCTGGAAGCATCCGATCCAGGATGACTGCATCATAAACAAACCCCGTTATGTAATAATCTGCATCCCCTCCACTGTGACAGATATCTGTTTCATACCCTTCTTTTCTCAGATGTAACGCCACCGCATCGCAAAGCTCCTCATCATCCTCTATTAAAAGTAGTCTCATAAGTATTCCCCCCGTTTGATCATACTTCGGCAACTGCGAAACGAAATCGTTTAGAACTTCTGTGTTTACAATGACTATGGATTCGCAATTACAATTATCTTACAATAGAAAAATCTAAATTTTATCTAATTTATATCTAACTTCTATTTACCATTATATATCACATATTTTACCAGGTACAAGGTTCAATTATAGTTGTATCC
>JAQZBD010000016.1 GCA_029239235.1 Herbinix sp. | reverse complement strand
TTGACGAAATTTAAGTCCCATTCGTTCCATAGATCTGTTCATAATAAAATATATTATAATGCCCAAGCTAATAGTAGCTGCTATGAGTAAAAAGCTCAAAAAGCGAGATTCCAGTATTATAAAAGCTAATAAACTTAATAATACAATTGGACTCAGACTTATTATTTGCTTTTTTCTATAGCTTTTATAGAACCCTTCTTTTTCTTGCTGCAATCCACGCTCGGAATGCTCTAGCTCAATTCTTCTGCGCTGATCCTGTTCTAACCTTTTTATATCCTCTTTTAACTCATCAGACTCGCTTTCATTTAGCTTTATTTGATCTATTTTTTTCTTTAGTACTTCGTGTTGGTATTCCAGCTGCTTAAGTTGATCAGATATCCTTTGAAAGGAATGGTATTTTTCAATAATTGCAGGAAGCTGAAGCATCCTCTCCTCCTCATAACAATCACTAGTATCTATCGTATGCTTCCTTGAATTTATCTTGTCTTCTCTTGCTTGGAGCTCCTTTAATTGAAACGATAACTGATCCAGTCTTTCTTCATTTTTTAAACCCTCATCCACGAATGACCCGATTCTTTTCATTTCTTCCAAGGTCTGACTGGTATCGTGCAGTTTTCGCTGCTCTGCCAGCAGCCAAACTGCCTTTTGTACATCCACCTCTTGGCTTTTGGCAAGGGACAGATTTGCAATATAATTCTGCACCTGACCGGCCAGCACTGTGTCTGTGGAAGCCTTTAATTGCTCGATGCTGATTGTATTCTTATAGGTTGCTTCAGTGAGTCCTGGAATCAGATCACAAATTGACCCTTCTTCTAGCTTTACTTCTCGACCTGTAGTAAGGTCAATGATTGAAAAGCTCTTATCATTCGCATGAAAGCTTCGATTTAGCTGATACTCCCCATCTTCTGTCCCAATCTCTAAGCTTCCATTATAGGCTCCGGGATAATCCCATGGCAGATATTTATGATAGACGTCTTCTTTTGTGGCAGCTCCTCTTCCTCTCATACGCTCTATTCCAAAAAATATGCCCTTAATAAAGGTATGAATCGTTGATTTACCCGCTTCATTTTCTCCATAGATCAGATTAATACCGGGCTTAAGCTCAATCTCTTTCTCGTGGAACCGGCCAAAGTAATTTAGTTTTAACCTTCTTAAAAGCATCGTATGTACCATTACCTTTCGAAATTATACGAACGATCATTTATCACAATTCACACTTACAACCCTTTGGCCGTCCGGCTACTCCATGTCGGATGTGACTAACTCCTGGAACCAAGAAGTGCCTCTATCCCGTAATAAAGTGCTTTCTTTGCCAGCTCATCCTTCTCGGCACCTTCCAGGATTTTATGAATGAAGAGCCCAATCAGATTACCTTCATTTTCCCGGTAAAGAGCCTCAAAGTCATAGTCCGGAATGGAAGAGTCCTCTACCTCCAGTACATTACCCAAGGGCTTTAGCGCTTCTTTATCAAAATGTATTAAGGCATCCCTTAATCCCTGAATACGAAAGGAATAAATGTGCTGTTCTCCAAGCGATTGAATCATCTTTTCTGCCTGATCTCTTAGTGACCCATTTGTTGTATTAGGGGTAACTTTTAGGTCTACCCTTTTATATTCTCTTACTGCACTTGGAATAAATCGTATGGAAGTCTTATTCCTGCTCTCTTGATCATGCATAATTTCACCAAGAATATAGCCCCGTTCACCAACTTCATTTTTATCAATGGGTTCTAGGGAGCCTGAATAGGCCATTCTCTCTGAAATTATCTCTGGTTTATGGATGTGTCCAAGGGCAATATAATCAAAGCCGGACTCCAGCATTTTTCTTCGGTTCATGGGAATATCATGATCGTCGCCCCCGTGGGCAAGCAGAATGTTTATTTTGTCCTTCTGCTTTGGCTTTACCTCGTCGTAGCGAGGCTGTGTAATATCTCGATTACAATAGCTAAATCCAGAGACGATTGTCTCAAATTCCGGAAATTCAAAGGCAGCGTATTCCTCATCAGGAAACATATGAACCTTTTCATTCCATTGAAAGCCTTGATAATGAGAGCGGGCTGCGATAAAGTCATGGTTACCTGCCATTAAAACCACCTGGGTGGTTTCTAGTTTCCCAAAGAGATAATTAACTTCTTTCAATTCCCGTAGCAGCGGCTGCTTATGAAACATATCTCCTGCAATAAGCAGCAGCTCAACCTTTTCCTCGTTGCATGTATGTATTATCTTTTGAAAGCTATTCCAGATCTCCTTCTCCCGGAGAGTACCCCAGGGCTTACCGGAATCCGGAATTGCACCTAGATGGATATCTGCGATATGTATAAATCTCATAGTTCCTCCTTTTCTCTGGAGATAGATAGACCATTAGAAAAAATATACTTTTCTCAATATACTTTTCTAATAATATAAACAGATTGAGGGTTCTCTATTTATCTGAACATTATAACCAAAATTTATTCATTCTGCAATACATGCCTACGAACATTTATTCTGGTCTCTTTTTACCATGCAAATATGTTGGTGCAATAATATGCTTTTCGTACTGGCTTGTAAGGATTTTTTTTAATTATGGATTGACAAAAGAGAAATTAAGTAATATATTACATATTATAAGGTAATATATTACCTATTAAGGCAGGAGGATGCTCTTATGAAACTGGATACTCGAGGTGCGGATGACCCGCATTTAATCTTTGCTCTAATCTTTATGCTATCTAATCAGTTGCAAACCATTGGTGATTCCTTCTTTGAGGAAGTTTCCACGAAGCAGTGGTTTGTATTGCTTGTTCTTGGAATTATGGAAGGTTACGCTCCCACCCTCTCAGAATTAGCAGAAGGAGTTGGCAGCTCCCATCAGAATGTAAAGCAATTAGTGCTGAAGCTGGAACAGAAGGGCTATGTTGAAATATCCAAAGATGAAGCTGATGCCAGAAGACTTAGGATCAAGGCTACTCCAAAGTGTGAAGAATTTAGTGCTGCCTATGATGAAAAAAGCTGTATCTTTATGGATCATTTATTTGGAAGTTTTACAAAAGAGGATTTGGCGGCTACAAAAAGAGTGTTGTTTTCCATGAGAGATATTTTAGAAGGGATGGGTAAAGATTATGTTAGCAAATAAGAAAATTGCTGTGGTCTATCGTTCTGGTTCGGGCTTTACAAAAGAGTATGCCACTTGGCTTTCACAAGAATTGCATTGTGAACTGCTGCCAGGTAAGACTACGAAGGTGTCAGATTTACTTAAGTATGATACTATAATTTATGGAGGAGGTCTTTATGCCATAGGAATTAACGGCTTTGATCTCATTAAGAAAAATTATGAGCAGCTTAAGTGTAAAGAACTTATTGTTTTTGCTGTTGGCGCATCTCCTGTGCGAGAAGCCACAATTCAGGCCGTTCGCGATGTTAATATTCCTGAAGAAATGCGTAGCCACATACAGTTCTACTATCTCCGTGGCGGCTTTAATTACAAGAAATTAAGCCCTCTAAATAAGGTACTTATGCAAATCAAAAAGATACAGCTAAAGAAAATGAAGAATTCTGATGCGGATGCCAAAGGGATGCTTGAGAGCTATGATCACCCTCTTGACTTCACCAACAAGAAAAATCTTAGACCAATCTTAGAAAGTCTGGGGCAGTCCTATGAGTAAACTAAAAAGATTTTTCATAGTCATTTCTTTCATTCTTTTTGTTATTGTAGCAGCTGGAATATTTGGCTTTTTCCAAATAAATAAAAGCATAAAATCCTATGAAAGCTTTTCTTTTGGAGGTCTTGATCTCTCCCAGGTGGAGGATGGAACTTATACCGGAAGCGAAGATGGTGGTATGGTAAACGCAGCTGTTGAAGTTACCGTAGAGAATCATACAATAACAAAGATTAATATTCTATCCCATGAATGTGGGACAGGGAAACCAGCTGAGGTAATCGTAAATGATATCGTTGCTAATAATAGCTTAGAGGTTGATACCATCGGCGGCGCGACCTACTCCAGCAATGTACTCAGAGTAGCCGTATATCATGCATTAACAAATAATTAAGTACATTGACTGAATCGCTTGTCATTGTTAAAGAATCACAAAAATCAGGAAGGACTTTTAACCTATTAATAGTCCTTCCTTTTCAGTCCATATCAATATTTCTCAATGCTGTTAACTGTGTCCCTCCATTAGTAGTACTCTTAGGTGACGCTTTTTAATAGCTCTTTTATTCACGTATTCACCACGTCGTCCATAACCGATTCACCTGCACTCTTTTTTCCGGTGATATTCGTTATCATTTCATAGGTCCCTGTACTTGCTAGACCACTTGCTAAGCCGCCAAGCAAAATATCCGGATTAAATGTCCACCCGCTAATCCACACATTAAGAATTGTGCCCGCAATTGCCATAATAAGCGGTATGTACTTATTTGGAATCACTGTGATACTATGCTTTATGATGTAACCCAGGCATAGGCAAATTGCTAATACTATAATTACCACGTATTGCGATATAATTTCCACTTATCCTTCTCCTTTCCATCCTTTGCTTCACTTGTCCATCCGATGTATGATTCTTTGTCCATTAAATCATATGACACTAACTTCCTCTTCATTCTATTAATTTAAAATAAACTTAGTTTATTTTATTATTATAATTCAGACACAGATTCTTCACTTTTTCTGCATACTTTAGTCACAATTCTTGGTTATACTTAGAACATAAGATGAAGCAACAAATTAGTAACATCTTTTTAAATTGGTTGACATGATTAAGAAGCCACCATCGCTTATGCGGTGACTGGCTTCGACAAGCTAATAAGTATAATTAACATAGATTTTTTCATAACTCCCCCTCTTGTAAGAATGCGCCGCAAATTAACTTTTGTTAATATGCGGCGCATTCCCCCTTTATTTAACACTTTTGTATTGCGGGAGGCCTCAAGACCCCATCGGATCATATCTGCCTCTTTCTGATTATTCGCTATTTCAACTGACTGAAATCTGTACTGGGATAGCTCCAAGGAGCGTCCATACTTCCGGGAACCTTGCAATCTTCTTTATCATGTGGATGTGGAGGCTTTGGTCCAGGCCAGCAGATCTGCTGTTTCTGGAGTAACTTGACACACAGATACACAACAGATTTGTCAGTGAATTCCTGGAATTCCTCTTCATTTTTGAAGCCATGGATCGGAGTACCCTTCCTATCAATATCAGCATCAAATACTGCAGCCCATTCAAGTTCGCAATATACCGGCTCATTGAAGATTTCAACTTCGGATCTGTCAGCTTCTCTGATATCCTTACCCATACGTTTCTCGTCAAAGTATCTTGCAACCATTGGAGGAAGATTTGGTCTGATATATGGTTTGTTGCCTTTGAAATCAACCTTTGTATATACTTTGAAAGGAACATGCACGGTTGTATCCTTGATTACACCGCCAATGCCGGAGCTTTTAGCGTTTGTGCAGGTTCTTGCTGCATATTCAATGTTCTTTCTAATGTATCCCTCTAAAAATACCTTATCTGTTCCAGCAATGAATCTGCACTGTGTTAAGAAAACCTGTTTTTCAATGCGCTTAATTTCATAGGATGGCTCATTTAATCTAATTAATGCTTCTGTATCAATTTGAATTACAAATTCAGCAAGTACCTTCGGGATTTTAAAATCTCCACCATACCAAGGATAATTTTCTGCGCCGGAAAGTGTATCAGACTTAACAACGCCTGCGTCACATCCCATATCACAATTTGTGCTTACACTAGTTTCTGAGCTCACTACTTTTGCACTATGCTCTCTATTGCTACTCATATTAAATTCCCCTTTTTTTTGTATTTGGATACTACGTCATATCCTAATATATATTATTCTTTTAAGTCGAAATTGTTCATAATATGAGGAAAAATAGATAATCAGATTTGCCTTTCAGTATAGTTCGATAGTCCCATTCCATGGAATGCTATCCAATTATGTCGACGAATTGGTAATTATTGTATTTTATCCACATTGAATTGTGGATAGTGTGGATAATTGGAAATTATTGTTTGTTAAAACCAATGTTTTCCACATTTTCACGACAAAAGCCGCTCTATATCCCAGACATACATCGGCTTTTGCTACCCTTGTTATAAAATTTGTTGTCGTTATTTATTTTATTGGCTCTTCTGCCGTTAGTTCAATTAAATGGCTGGTCTGCTTCATATCGCTTGATATATTTTCATAGTTTTTTACGCGATTGTTTACTGCAACCAGCCCTATCCTCCAGAACACTGGGATTGCCGGAGCTTCCTGAAAAAAAACCTCCTGCCATTCCCTATATTTATTTGTTAAAAACTCGTTATCCCAAGCCAGGTTGGAGGATATTTGGCCTATGATGACGTCAAAGGTATCACTTGTGTATCTGGTGTAGTTTGCTGCCGAATTACGTCCCCACAATACGGATGGATCCGGATTATAACCTGTACTCCAGCCTGCATCATACATATCAATTGCCGGGTCATCGCCTTCAATGGCTTCATAGAAGGCATTAAACTCACTAAGGCGTCCCTGATATAATTCGATGCGAAGACCTACATCTCTCCAGCATTGAATTTTATACTGTGCAATCACATCTGCATTCTCTCCATCCATCATTGCCCAGACAATCGTAAGTCTTTCTCCCTTTGGATTCTCACGATATCCATCACCATCCACATCAAGATAACCAGCCTCATCTAATAGCTGCTCCGCCTTTTTAGGATTATACGTATACCCTGATAGCTGGGTATTCTGGTATGCCCTGTGTCTTGGGGTAATCACTGAGGTTGCAGGAAAACGCAAGCCATGATAGATATACTGTGCAATAGCCTGGTTATCCACCGCATATCCGATTGCCTGGCGAAGCTTTACATTTGCCATCTTCGAATCTGGATTATAGTTATTTTTATTCTTCTTCGCATTCCAGGTTCCTAATTTAAAACCGGTGTAGCTAAAGGAGGTCTGTACCTGACCCAAATATTGATAATTTGTTGGCTCCATATAATCCGGATATTGCTGTGCGGAAAATTCAGCGATATCAAATTTCCCTTCTCTCATGGCAGCCGGTACCAGTTCAGGCTTTACAACCGTTACTGTTACTCCGTCAAGCCTTGGTTTTCCCATCCAGTATTCATCAAAGCGTTCCAACTCCACTGATTCACCGGGTACGATATTTTTCACCTTAAAGGGACCAAAACCAATTGGTTTGGTACGGGTCTTTGCATGCGCTGCCATATCCTTAATCGGAACCTGCTCATAATAATGCCTTGGTATTGGGTTGTTCCAGAAACCGCCAACAAGAATGGAGGGGTAGAATTCTTTAAAATGAATCACCAGTGTCATCTCATCTTTCGATAGCTCCAGCCCGGATATTTTATCCGCTTCTCCGGCATGATACTCCTCTACGCCTATAATATTGGTAAATGTTTTATTATAGCGAAACCCCTCATAATCCTTATTACATATTACCTCATACGCAAAGACCAGGTCATCCAGGGTAACCGCCTTACCATCATGCCACTTAACCCCGGCTCTCATATGCAACGTCACTGTTTTTGACTTAATATCATACTCATACGTAGCCGCCCCATCCTGGTCTGCTACAAAATTCTCATCATAACTGAGTAGTCCTTCACAAAACCAACTTAGAATCTGAGCATCATAATTATCTTCATAAAAGCATGAGTTTAATACTCCACTAAAAGCAGAACTGCTGGCCAGTGCAACCTTTAAAATCCCGCCCTCTATGCTTGGATTATGGTTTGTAACTGCATCGGGGAATTTGGCGGCAGCCTCTGCTGCTGAAGCAATACTTTCTCCGGTGGATCCTTGAACATCCGCTTGCGTTTCTCTTGCCTCTTCTTTTGCTGTTTCTCTTAACTCCTCCGTTTGAGCTTCTATAAAATCCTCCT
This sequence comes from Herbinix sp., assembly GCA_029239235.1. GTDB lineage: Bacteria > Bacillota > Clostridia > Lachnospirales > Lachnospiraceae > Mobilitalea. The sequence goes on along the minus strand of JAQZBD010000016.1, from coordinate 25,105 downwards.
CCAAATTCATCCTTGACTTAAATGCACTCCCAAGGTCCTCTTTTGCATACTCACCAAATAAAGCTGCCAGCAGTAATACTATCACGATTCCTGTTAACAACTTTCTTAACTTCATCCTCTTTCTTATCTCCATGCTTCTCCCCATCTCCTCACTTAAGCGGCTCTTTGCCTGGAATCAGCGGCACGTTTCACCGCCTGACCCACAAAATTAATACAAAGCATCATTGTGAAAATTAATATGGCTGCCGGCAGCCATTGCCACCATCTTCTTTGAATGTTCTCCGGAGTTGCAGCATAGCCAATTAAGGTGCCCAGGCTTGGAGTATTAAAGGGTAATCCAAAGCCCAGGAAGGTCAGTCCAGTTTCCAATCCCATATTTCCAGCCAAATTCAAGGTTAAATTAACAATAATCATAGAACCGATATTAGGCAGCACCTCGCGAAACATAATCACAATATTACTTGTGCCCAGAGTTTTCGATGCCTGTACATAATCAAGACTGTTTTGCTGTAAGGTCTTAGCACGAATTAATCTGGCGTCCGAGATCCAACTGAAGGCAGTAATAATCAGAATAAAGGTAGTCACATTATAATTGGGGATCAAAGAAACCAGTACAATGATAAACATCAGTCTTGGCAGCATAGAGATGAAATCCAGCAGACGCATCATTGCATGATCCACCTTTCCCCCATAAAAACCTGCACATAGCCCCACCAATGTACCAAAGATTCCCCCAAATAAAGTTACACCAAAAGCGATGAGAAATGAGTTTCTGGCTCCCTGAAATAGCTGAGGAAGCATATCACGCCCTGAAGCATCTGTCCCCAATAGGTATTCTGAGGAGGGTCCCTGGTTCAACTTTTCCAGATTAATCCTTATGGAGCCTGGTGAATTAAGAAAGGTAGCACAGATAAAAACGGTAAGCAATATTCCGATTAGTATCAGAAGGGACATACTTGCAGCTTTATCCTTGATTAATTCTTTCTCAATTAACTTTAAAAAGGAAGGCGCCTTCATTGACTTAACATCCTTATTAGGTACCCTAGCTTCTTTTGTTGTATTCGCCTTTTCCATGCAGTCAACATTCCTTCCTTATATTAATGTAATCACTTTATTCTAATTCTTGGATCAACGATGGTCATGATAACATCAGATAGAAGTGTGCCTAAAACAGTCAGCACCGCAAACAAAATAATCAAAGCATTCACTACAGCATAATCCCTTCTCAGAATAGATTCTATGAACAACCTGCCCATACCGGGATAGGAGAATACGTATTCAATAAAAATGGAACCGCCCAGTAAAAAGGCAATATCATAACCCATAAAACTGGCGACAGGTAGTACGGCATTTCTAAAAATATGTCTGGAGAACACTTTATGTTCCGGAACTCCCTTGGAACGTGCGGTAATTACAAAGTCAGAATTCTTATAATCAATGATTTCACTTCTTAGGAATTGTATGGTACCTATGGTATATAATAGCCCCCCGGTCAGGGCAGGAAGTATCATATGGTAGATACGATCTCTATAATAAGGCAAAGTTCCTGCCACATACTCTACATCAACACTTCCTCCCATAGGAAACCATCGAAGCTTAAAAGCAAATAGAAAGATGTTCATCAGACCAAATACCACCGTAGGCATTGCCAGCGCAATAAATGTATATAAGACAATTGCCTTATCTGCAAACTGATTCTGATACCGACCTGATAGAATTCCCAGCAGGATTCCGATAAAATAAGAGATAACGGCCGTCATAAGCGACAGCCAAAAGGTGTTGCCGGCTCGCTGGCCAATAAGCTCCAGCACCGGAAGCTTATACGCTGTACTCTCGCCCAAGTCCCCGTGCAGTGCACTCCAGACCCATCTGCCGTATTTTATGTACCAGGGGTCATAATACCCCCACTGCTGTCGCAGCTCCTCCAGTCGGCTGGGTGAAACATTCGGATCAATTTTACCGGTCAGTGCATCTCCCGGCATAAAATTAGCAAGCAAAAATATCAACAGGCTTAAGATTATGATCTGCGGAATCAGTATTAAGATTCGACGTACTATTGTTTTCCCCATATCCTCATCTCTCCTTCTATGGTAAAGCAACATAATGATTATCACTTATTTTCTTCAAATCATAGACCCGATTCTCCTTTGTATAGTACTGATTGCGCTTTAAGCTATATTCCATGGCTACCCTTTCTCTTACTCTCTGCATCTCCTCCCTCATGCTCGGATTCTTATTTGGTATGGCTGCAATTAACCTCTTGGTATAGATGTGCAGAGGCTGATGATATATTTGGTTCTTACTGCCCACCTCAACAAAACGACCCTTATGCATGATTGCAATATCAGAGCACATATGTTCAACCACCCCGAGATCATGACTGATAAAAAGAAAAGCCAGATTAAAGTGCTGTTGAATATCCTTCATAAAATTTAATACCTGTGCCTGTACCGATAGATCCAGTGCAGAAACCGGTTCATCTGCAATGATCAGTTTTGGTCTTAAAGCCAACGCTCTTGCAATTCCAATCCTCTGTCTCTGACCACCGGAGAATTCATGGGGATACTTTAAGACATTTTCCGGTGCAAGCCCCACAATATCCAATAATTCCTCCACCCTTTTTCGCTCCTGCTTTGATGTTAAATGTTCAAAATTCCGGATAGGCTCTGCCACAATATCTATCACTCTTTTCTTAGGATTCAAAGAGGAGTAGGCATCCTGAAATATCATCTGAACTCCTCTTCGATAAGGGGAGCGATTCTTTCCCACATAGTTCGTTATGTCTTCCCCTTGATAGCGGATTTGTCCTGCCGTGATCTTTGCCAAACCAATAACAGCCTTACCGGTGGTGCTTTTTCCCGATCCCGATTCTCCCACCAGCCCTAAGGTTTTTCCATCCTCTATGGAAAAGGATATCCCATCCACGGCTTTTACATAATTATGAACCTGCCCCAGGATACCTCCTCGGATTGGATAATAAACCTTTAGATTTTCAACCTCTAATAATGACATCACTTCATCCCCTCTCCAGTGATAGCAGCTGTTCAGTAATTGCAAAACAATACAGTATCTGCTGTGTATCTAATTACCCCAGTTTATGAGTTCGCAATTATCTAAGAGTAGATGAACTTACCCGCCGAGGTATTGATTTTAAATAGAAATTCTTATAACAGGAGCATAGTACAAGATGACCGGGCTTAACCTCATGATATTGGGGCACTGCTTCATGAGCAGCATCAGAAATCCAAGGAATACGAGGTGCAAAGCGACACCCCCTCCGTTCCATATTTAAAAGAGAAGGAACCATACCCTCAATCACCGGAAGACGCTGGTCCTTACGGGCATTCCGATAGGCATCCGGCATGGACGCGAATAAGGATTTTGTATAGGGATGTAATGGATTTGAAAATATCTCATTCACGTCTGCGGTCTCTACAATTTGCCCAGCATACATAACGGCTACCCTGTCTGCCATCTCCGCAACTACCCCGAGATCATGGGTAATTAAGATGATCCCCGACTTCATTTCTTTTTGAAGTCTCCTGAGCAGATCTAAGATTTGAGCCTGAATTGTCACATCCAAGGCTGTCGTCGGTTCATCTGCAATAACCAGGGAGGGCTTGCAGGATAAGGCAATCGCGATCATTGCCCTCTGCCTCATCCCACCGGACAACTCATGGGGAAACTGGTGATAGGTAAGCTCCGGAGATTGTATTCCTACCTGGGTTAAGAGCTCCAAGGAACGTTTCTTCCTTTCCCCGATATTCATTCCGGTGTGATAAAACAAGGACTCTTCAATCTGTGCACCAATTATCATCAGCGGATTTAGTGCCGTAAGTGGATCCTGAAAAATCATTCCGATATCTCTTCCTCTGATTTTGTTCAGCTCTTCAAGACCTAAACTCAATATATCTCTTCCTTTAAAATAGATGCTGCCCTCTATCTTTGTATTTGCCTTATTGTGTAAATTCAAAATAGAAAGAGCCAGAGCGCTTTTTCCGCAGCCTGACTCACCAACGATTGCAAAAACTTCATTTTCATTGATTTGAAGGGAAACCCCATCAACAGCCGCATAATAACCTCCATTTATGCTAAATGAAGCTACCAGATTGCTGATTCGCAACAATTCCTTCTCTGCCATATGCTCCTCGCTGCTTCTATGTCCTGATGCCTTATTAACCATATATTTTTATTTACTTGTAAATATGACCACCTTCCACAAAATTAATATTTATTTTATAGAACATTAAAACAAAAGAGTAACTTAGGAGAATGGTTCCCCGATACCTTTTAGTATTGATATTTATGATATGGGTATTATTTTTCATCGGACTTGATTTAAAATAATATGAAAAATAAATCAGTTCTAAACATATATTAATATAAATATATAAACTGAGGTTAAGGTTGAACGAAGTAAAAATACGGAGTAAAGGAGGAACCGAGCCCATGCCACACTTTCATGGCATTTTGTACGGTAATGGGCATGGGCATAATTATGGAAATATATGTGGTTCAGCAAGGAGATACCATAGATTCAGTAGCCTCTAAATTCGATATTACTGCTGAGAAATTAATTGTAGATAATGGTATGCAAGCATATGATGACCTTGTAGTTGGCCAAACCTTGGTTATTACATATCCTAATCAGACATATAACGTTAAGGAAGGCGATACCTTGGAGGGTATCGCAGAAGTTTTTCAGGTAACTATATTGCAGCTGCTTAGAAATAACCCTCACCTCGCTGCCAGGGAATATCTTTATATTGGAGAAACTTTAGTGATTAGCTTTAATAATAAAAATGGAAGATTATTAATAGATGGTTATACCTATTCCTTTATCAATGACCAAGTCCTAAGAATGACCTTGCCCTATCTGTCCAACCTGTTGATTCTGAATTACCGTACCACGAATAATGGCGGTTTCATCGGCAGTGATAAGGACGTATCTGTTATTCAGACTGCTCTATTATATGAAACAGCCTCCAGCTTTGTCATAACTGCTTATTCAGATACCGGAGCCATTGATACTTCAGTGATACAGGATATACTATTAAACCCCAAAATACAGGAACTGGCAATCGAAAATATTCTTCAAATCCTAAGAACAAAGGGCTATCATTCCGTTAGTCTTGCATTTCAGCTCATTAGCGTGGAAAATCAGAAATACTATTTAGATTTTTTGGAACGCATTTATATTCGTTTGCATGCTGAGGGTTATCCTGTCTTCTTAACTCTAAATCCTGGGCTTTACTATGATAAAGACGAGTTAACCTTCCAGAAGTTAAACTATACTGAATTTAGCAGATTATCAGACGGCATACTTTTTTTATCCTATGATTGGGGCTCCATCCAAAGGCCTCCTACTCAATTCTCTATCATCACAACACCACAATTACTAGATTATATCATAGATCAGGTTCCTCTCGAAAAGATACGAATTGGTCTGCCCACCTTTGGATATGACTGGAGATTACCCTATGTCCCCGGTGTATCAAAAGCCAATGCACTTAATTATGAGTCCGTAATAAGATTAGCCAAAGAAATGAATGCTGTTATTAACTACGATGAATCCATACTTTCCGCATATTTTGAATATACGGATGAGGATAACCTTAAGCATATCGTATGGTTCAAGGATGCAAGGAGCATAGATTCTTCCATACAAATCTTAAAAAGCTATGGCATCAGTGGTATTGGAATCTGGAATATCATGTATTATTTCCATCAGCTTTGGTTGGTGATTAATACCCAATATGAGATTGAAAAGGGAATAGATCTCAAACTATAGACAAGACAAAAGTGCTTAATCATGAATTTGTCCTATCCTTTAACCATTATTAAAATAAAAATCTTGAAGGGCTGAAGGCATTTTTAGTGCCTAGTCTATTTAATATAATGAGGCAGATACTGTACCTTATCCACAGTATCTGCCTCATTATATTATCTTATCAACATTTTAATATACTTTGTAAACATCTAAGATTTTTCTATCAGCTTCAAAGAAATACACTTTACAGGACAAGCAAGCTGACAGGCGCCGCAGTCTACACAGGCAGCTTCATTAATTACCCGTTTCCTATTCTTTTCTTCTGTAATGCATCCGACAATGCAAACTCTTTGGCATTTTCCACAGCCTACACATGCTGTACTATCTATTCTTCTGGCCATACGATCCTCTTAAATTTATAATGTCTGCTTGCAGGAAGTTACCGTAACCTCTACAACTCTTGTAAGAAATGGATATTTTTCAAACATCATCTTAAAGCTGTCGCCCTCTGTTAAGAATTTTGCTGTTCCTTCCAATAAAAATCCTGTTCCCATATACATATGTCCCATTACTTCTTTGCTGCCAAGAGTCAGCTTCACTTTAGGATTAGCCTTAACATTTTCTTCTGTCTTGATCATTGCAGCTGCCGGAATTAATATTTTATTATCCTCCGTAATTACTAAATAGCTGTTCCAGGTATTCGCTGCATGAGCCTCGTTATTAGAACAGGTTACTATTGATACAACACCTTCATGGTTTACCACTTCAAGAAATTTTTCTGTAAACATTTTAATCCTCCTATATTATGGATACACTTAATCGTCGACATATATTGTCTATGATTAGAATATAATACTACGTCTTTTTTGTCAATAGATTATTTATAAAGGTTTTTCATTAATACACTAGGTTCGTCTTGAATGAGTTAAGATAATGGGTTATTATAATTATCAGATTATAGATAATTGCGAAACAATATAGCTCATGAAATTTTTCATACCATTGCTACAAATTCCTTCACTCCATGCTGTATACGGCAAATTTCGTTCAGGAACCTGCACCAATGGTATGAAAAATAGTAGCAGTTTCTGAGTTTCGCAATCACCTATTATCGGATTACAATAAAAGGAGTTTGAGGCTATAAATGAAATTTTCAGTAGGAGTTGAATATGCATTACATTGCTTATTATATATGATAAACCTGGAAGAGGGTACCTCTGTGGGAATAAGGGATTTGGCGACATTTCAAGGGATTTCAGAGACATATCTTTCTAAGGTTTATGCCCGGCTTAGCAAGTCCCAAATTGTTAAGTCCATCCCTGGAGTAAAGGGTGGCTACGCCCTGGCTCGTAGTGCAGATGATATTACGTTTTGGGATGTGGTGGAAGCCGTGGAAGGAACAGAACCATTCTTTCAATGCGCAGAAATCAGACAGAACAATGTGCTCTTAGATAAAGATAATTTACCGGACACCCATACGAAATGCCCCTGTCTCATAAAGGTAGTAATGTCCGAGGCAGAGGAAGAGATGAGAAAATATCTAAGGACGAAGACAATCGCCTGGCTGTATGATCAGGTATATAATAATATACTTCCAAAGGATATGGAAAAAGCTACAATTGAATGGTTTAATAACAGCAGAAGGTAATTAACACCTAGGATCATATTTTCTTAAGTTAGTTATTTAAGCTCTATTATCCTCTTTATCTTTGTTTAAAAATCCCACACTGCCAGATAAGTGTGGGATTTCGTAACTATTAGAATTATATAGCTTCATTATTCTCAGAAATAATATTATATTGACTATTTAGCACCAGCCAAGTCTGCGGTGCATAGTACATAATATTCCAGATGGCTATGCCCTCAAGATTATATTCATTCACTAAGGATATAATTGCATTCACTGATCTGGCATCCTTAAACCACACAAAATGATCAACTCCTGTTATATTATAATGGAAATAGGGTGTCTGAGTCTTATCATCATAGTTAATCTCTGCATTCGTCTGATTAGCCAAGGTTAATGCATCTGCATTCGTAAGCACATTCCCCCTGCCTGTTGTTTCTCCCTCAATGTATGGAAGCTCCCAGTCGTAGGCCAGTCTCGTCAATCCGATGAATATTTTTTCCGGAGGAATCTGGGTTAATACATAATTCAAATAATCCCTCAAGAAATTTACCGTGGTTTGCGCAACCGTTGGTATAAAAGCAGTAGCCCATTGATATGATATAAGAATAACATGGTTAGCTATCTCACCGATCTGAGAGAAATATGGAATATCATTTTGTATTCCTGAGATGTAGCCAAAGGTTGAAGGGACTAGGGTTACGAACACTTCATAGCCTTCTTGATTGAGGCTATATGTCATTATTCTAATAAACTCTATATATACAGGTATATCTTCCGGTAGTATCGCTTGAAATCCTATATCAATTCCAATAAAACCTTTTTCATTTAATATATTAAGCACATTACCGATTAAAAGGGATCTCGCCTCATAATTATTTAATAGGGTATGATTTACACCATAACTGCTTCTCCCCTGCTCATCAATTGATGAAAGCATCATAATTGGAGCCACACCGTATTCTTTCGCCAATTCTAATACCTCAGTATCATTTACACTAAGGATAGATCCATCCGCTAGAACCCTGTAATTAATAATCGTTAGATAGGTCAGAAAAGGTAATGACTTAATCAATATATTTTTATGAATATAGGAAAAGGCATAGCCAATCACTTTGATGTCTTGTTGCTGAGGATAGCTGAGTACAATCTCCTCTCCAATATACAGATAATCCCGATCAGATAAGTGGGGGTTATTACGCAGCAACTGTTTTACTGAAATCTCATTGGCATCCGCGATGCTTTGTAGTGTATCTCCATCTTGCACTAGATAAGTCTTTTCAGGATAGGTGATGATAAGGCTCTGCCCATCATTCAACCTATAATTTGGCGGCAGATTATTATCTTTAAGCAGCCGCTCTACCGGAATCTGATAATCTTCAGCAATGGTATATATCGTTTCGTCGGGTTGAACCGTATGAATTCTCATGTTTATCCTCAGATTATAAACTTAGTAATTATCTATGCTCGATTATTCATAATATACATTGTAATTATGGATTTCGATATTTATACTGTTTGACAAAACCATAACGTAGATCCTATTGCAAAAGGTCATGGACATTAGAATCTATCCAAGGCTTAAAGGTTATTTACTAAATTAAAAACTTTAGTCAGAAAATATAAATAATAAAAAATAAAATGATTATTAGTATTAATTAAGTGAACCCCCATTGTTAGGTTAAATTTAACAATGAGGGTTTCAACGTCAAAAGCCCAATATATCATATTTAAAAAGAAACAATTTATATAAATAACAAAAGGCTCACAGCCATAAGTGCCATTCCGGCAATTAATCCATAAATGGAAAGATGATGTTCTCCATACTCTCTAGCTGAAGGCAGCAACTCATCAAGGCTGATATAAACCATAATACCCGCGACAGAAGCGAAAATAAAACCAAACATTGCATCATTGAAAAAACTAAATAGAATTAAATAACCTATGATTGCCCCAACCGGTTCTGAAAGCCCGGATAAAAATGATAGTTTAAATGCTTTTTTCCTGCTCCCTGTTGCATAGAACACCGGCACTGCAACTGCGATGCCCTCTGGTATATTATGAATTGCAATCGCTACGGCAATGGGGATACCCAGCTTAGGATCACTTAATGCAGCTGTAAAGGTAGCCAATCCTTCCGGAAAATTATGTATTGCTTTGGCCAAGGCAGTGAATAAACCCATACGCATTAATTTTGATTTGTGCTCCTCACTTGTTCCGTCCATCTCTTCTACTGTATGTACTTCGTGGGGATTTTCTGTTGAAGGTATTAATTTATCAATAACGGCTATAAATAAAATACCAAAGAAGAATCCTCCTACCGCAGCCCAGGCTCCCAGTTTATCTCCAAGGGCAGACTTTAAAGCATCATTTGCTTTCACCATTATCTCTGCAAAGGAAACATAAAGCATGACCCCAGCTGAAAATCCCAAGGAAACGGAAAGAAACTTAGTACTGGTTTTTTTAGTGAGCAGTGCTAGTCCGCTGCCGATACCTGTGGATAAGCCTGCAAATAGTGTCAGCGAAAATGCAAAAATTATATTCGATATTTCCATATTTCCTCCTTTATACGTAGTATAGTAATTACAATATGAACTTTATCCTTATTTTAATACATTATTATCCATAACTCTATATCATTATGAATTTTACTATATTTAGTCCGTCTTATTCGAAAAGCCCTAGCCATATCTTTGCTTGACATTTCCCACCAAGTGAATTACCCACCACGTAATCTCTTATCCCCCTCCTTAGAGTAAGGAGTATTCTTGCTTCCTAATGATAAATTTAAAGAACCAAGCTATACTTTTCAGGATACTAATCTGCGATAATTCTACCTGCCCTTAATGGCTTACGATAATTAATTTCTTGAATTACAACCCCTTCACGTGCATTTTTTGCATGGATAATCTTATCCTCTCCAATATATATTCCGACGTGATTTACCTCATTATCGCCTGAACTTGCATAAAATATTAAATCACCCTCCTGCAAACTTTCCATAGGAACCTCCTCACACATATCAGCCTGTTCCATTGACGTCCTAGGAAGGTCGTAACCCACTTTTTTATAAATCCGCTGAGTAAATCCGCTCGAGTCAACACCAATACTCAGATCATTGCCTCCCCATAAATATGGAGTTCCCTCTGCTTGTATTGCATATTCAACTACTGTTTCACGAAGTGAGGCTGCAGTTGGAGCAGCTTCTGAATTTGAATTAATCACATTCACATCTTTATCTATGGCTCCATTGTCAGTCGAATCACTATCATTAATTGGAGAAGCCATTACATTATCTGTTATATCACCCATTTCTTCTGCGTTCACTAACGGCTCTTCCGTTGTAGCGTTTTCACTAGACGCCAACACGTCCGTATGAGTAATTGACGACACAATTACAGTCGTAAATACAAGACACAGCAACAGTACAATAAGCACCTTGCCAGAATGTTTTTTTCCAGGATTCATTATCGAATGCAGTCTATCTTTCATATTATCCTTTCCTCCAATCATATTAATTGTATCTGTTACAATTCTTTTAACAGCCGTATACTTTAATAAAAGTTTACTATAATTTATGCAGTCTGCCCTAGTCGCATTATAAATAACAAGTTCATCACAGGAAGTTTCACACCATTGATCCAAACGTCTTGATAATACATAGCAAAATGGATTATACCAGTTAAAAGCCAAAACTATCAGTCGTACTAATTTCATCAGTGAATCTCGCCTTCGAATATGGATCAGCTCATGCTTCAAAATAAAATAAAAATCCTTATTTGAGCACGATTCCTCTGGGAATAAAATTGTAGGTTTAAAAACACCAACGGTCATAGGACTTGTAATGATAGAACATTTATTAATAATAATTTTACTATTTTGTGGTCGCCTTTTTCTGTCACTAAAATGTAATTCTTGAATACACAAATTGTACTCCTCTTTTAAGTCCTCCTGATTAATAGGATTCATAAACCTTTTTAGTCGCTTCCGGTAATTACAATATTGAATACCTTTTACTGCTAACAGTAAGCTTGCACCTAGTAACCAAAGTTGAGACAATAATACGTATCTGTTTTGAACGATATAGGTAATATATGCCGTTATATACTTAAAAAAATGAGTCCAGCTTTCTTTTGAAGTCTTATCTGCATTCCTCGTGTCTAGAGGTAACTGTTTTTGCGATAGTGTATCTTTTGATTTCAGATTGTAACTTTCATTACTATCTTGCATACCAGGGACATTAAAAGCATTATTTTCAACAGATATTCGCGGCGAACTTATATAAAATAAGGCTTTCGAGGTGTCAAAACGCATTGGTATCAATAATCCAATTAGCAGTACCACCCAGAGACGGTACAGACAAACGGCAGAAAAATATTTTTTTAAGAATGGCTCCAGAAGAACCATTAATAAAATAAGGAATGTAATGTTGAGAGAATTTGTAAAACATAAAAAGAATATAGCTACTATATTATCCATATTATTTTTCCTCTTGCTTTTTTAACCAGGAACTAAGCTCGTTTATTTCTTCCTCACTAAGTCTGTTATTTCCTGAGAATGCATTCACCAGTTGTAATAAGGAGTTATCGTGATATCGCTCTACAAAAAGTGTAGTTTCAAATTGGATGTAGTCTTCTTGTCTTACACTAGGGTAATAGGTACGTTCCTTTCCTAACTTTTCACTACGTAAAAAGCCTCGTTCTGTTAATCGATTTAATAACGTAACTAGCGTCTGCAGCTTCCATCCTTTTTTATTGCCAAGTTGATTCATAAGTGTTGTCGTTGTTACTGGCGGATTATTTTTCCATACGACTGACATAACTTCAAATTCAGTCTCCGGTAACCTAGTTATGTTATCAATTGATTTCTCGTTATTACTTACCGGTGGTTGATCTCTATTACTTGCAACACTGCCTTGTTTTATAAGTTTTCCATTTTTCATATTCCGATCTCCCATCAATTATCTACATTTGTCTATGATTCATAGTATACATTTGTCTATAATGACTGTCAACTAATATTTATATCTATTAATAGGACAAATCGCATTTATTACTGCGCTTATAAATAGATAAATAATGTATAATTTTTATATTCATGAAACTTTTTTCGCTTCATTCAGGTATTGATAGATGAAAGGGGGCACCAATGGAGGATTATATCATCATAAAAAGACTGAAACAGAATAAGGAAAAGGCACTGGAGTATCTGATAGAGCGCTACTCTTCCTATGTCGTTTCTATCGCTGCAAGAATCGGCGGACGCCTACTGTCCATCCAAGATGTGGAGGAAATTGCTTCAGATGTATTTTACGCCATATGGAAGAATCGAGGAAATCTAATCGAAACAGGCAGTTTAAAGCCATATATTGCACAGATTGCAAGGAATATGACAAAGACACGACTGTGTCATAAAAGAGAGGAAGAACCCTTGGATGAGGATATGCTGGTCTTTTCTTCTGAGGGAGTAGATGAACTCATTATTCATAAGGAACAGCTGCAATTTCTTCGCGACACCATATCTCTCTTAAACTATCCTGATAAGGATATTCTACTTTCTTATTATTTTTGGAATTATAAATTAACAGAAATTGCAGAGCGATTTGATTTGCCGCTTTCCACTATTAAATCAAAACTATATCGCGGCCGCAGCGAACTTGTAAAAAGATTTGAAGAAGGAGGTTATTATTATGAAGCATAGCATTCATATGCATTCATTATTTGAAAAGCTAAATCTCGAAGATATTCAAGTAGAAGACAATTCTACCCTGTATGGCCAAGCTAATATAGAACGAATACGTAAGTTAACCTTAGACAAAGTACGAAAAGATAGAAAAGAAATGTCATTTTCTTTCAAAAGACAGTTATGTAAAGTAGCCCTTGTAGCATGTGCAGTACTTTGTATCGGTGGTGCAACCGTTTTTGCCGCAGCAAACGAGGGAGTACGCGAGACGATCAGCAGCTTACTTGGTATATCACAAGAAAAGATACTGAAGGTAGGGGAAAGCATAAAAAATAAGGATTATAAACTTACTGTTCTCGAGCTTGCCTGCGATTCCTACACCGGTATTGCAACTATCTCTGTAGAAGCCTTAAGTCCAAAAGCGCAGGAGACATTTTTTAAGGATAACATTGTCCATAAGCTACGGATATCCCCTGTCGGCTATGGTCTCCGTGAAGAAGCCCCGGATGAATATCGTAGATATTTTTCTTTTTCCTTTAAGGTCAGTAAGGAGCTTAATCTATATCCGGAGGAAGGTCTAACCTTTTCTATGGAGGGTATTTCTAAGAAAATAACTATACCAATTACCCAGACAGTAGAATTAACTGAATTGGATATAGATATTCCAGCATCAGAAGGCTATCCCATGTCATACCAAAAGCTATACTATTCTGATCTTGGCTTCACACTTTTAGGTTCATTAGAAAATGAGGACGTTAATAGCGAAAATTGCCTAATCACAATTGAATTCATGGATGGAAGTATTAGTAAGTTCTATCATTACTATAGAGCTCTTGAACAAGTGAAGTCTGATAATCGCATCTCTGTCGCAAAAACTCAGGCTTCAATAGGCCGTTCGGAAAGAAGCGTCAAAAATGATACTGCACCGTCAGATGAAGATACTATCATTGACTTTGATACAGAATGGTTCTCGGGAGGAAGCAATTCTATCAACTCCGGTAAAGTAATTTCCATATTTAGCTTTTCTAAAGAAATGGATTGGAGTACAGTAAAATCAATTATGGTTAACGGAACCACAGTCCGATTACATTAACGAAACCACTTCAAATTCCGTATAAACTAAAAAACCCATGTAAGCTAGGTTGATCGTCCAATATCGTACGGACAGTTGTGAGGTGCCATAATTTCAGTGTCAAGATCTACTATCTTTTTCTGAAATGATAATATCGCTAATGCAGCGTTTTCATTTAGTAAAATAGTTTTAATCTCCTTTAATGGAATACGCAGTTTTCTCAGAATGATAATTTGCTGCAAACGCTGAATCGTGTCTTCATCGTACATATGATATGCATATTCAGAGCTTCTTACACTAGTAATTAACCCAATTTCTTCATAATACCGTAAAAGTGCGTGCAGAGATATCATAGTGGATCAATAATTGTCGTATAGTATGCATCCAAAGCCACTCCTTTCGTTAAGCTCATTATAAAAGTTTCCTCGACGGAAGAGTCAAGCAATTCAGGAAAATATATGTAAAAGATCTTTGTTTGCCCTATATTATAGCCGCAACAGGCTCTTTTGCAAAGTGATGATTGCTGCTCCACTTTGTAAGGCATTGAAGTTGCATTTGATCCTACCAAAATTTATTTATCTGTTTCATTTCTTTTTGGCAAACGTTGAGTCAGCGCTTGACAACTCCATTTTTCATGCTATACTAATATGGTTCCAAAGCCTTACAAAAAGAGGCTTGCATCAATAATATCACGTCAGTTCGTAACCTTCCTGACGAAGGGATTATAAAACATCCCTTAAACAAAACTAAAGGAGATAAGAATAATGAAAACTTCGAAAGTAACTTTTATCACAGAGGCTGCTGTTATTGCTGCACTCTACACCGTACTGGTACTGGTCTTCTCATTTTCCAGCTTCGGTCCTATCCAATTTCGTATCGCAGAGGCTTTAACCGTCCTGCCCTACTTCACACCTGCTGCCATCCCCGGCCTTGCCATTGGTTGTTTTTTAAGTGCATTAATTACAGGTGCTGACGTTCTTGACATCGTTTTTGGTTCTCTTGCAACCTTAATCGCTGCCGTACTTTCTTATCAGTTAAGAAGGCACAGATTTCTTGTTCCAATTCCACCAATTTTAGTAAATGCCATCGTTGTACCCTGGGTTTTAAGATTCGCTTATGGCGAGGCTCAGCCGATTTATCTTATGATGCTCACGGTTGGTGCCGGTCAATTACTTGCTGCCGGTGTTTTGGGATCAATTCTATTACTTGCATTAGGACGAATTAAACATATCATCTTCCGTAACCACGCTGATAAAAAGATTGCAAAATAATCTAAAAACATATTAGTCAAAAGGGCTATTCTACTATTAAAGCAACCTGGTCCGTATTATTTAACTGCTGCTTTATTTAGAATAGCCCTTATTGCCTATATACTCATATTAAGCATTAAGTATTTACATAAGTATGGATTAGTGGTACTATTGTAGCGTTATCTATTTTTTACATATTAGGGAGTTTCGTATGAATAACAGAAATGATAGTATATCAAATAATCCAATAGATATCCCAAGCTTTATGAATAACCGTGATATAAGAGGACAAAAGTCCACCAACATACATTTTAGCTATGAAGAGGATTATGACAGTGATGCATTTATTAAGGAAGTAAATTCCTCTCTGGCAAAACAAGTTAGAACTGATTCTCAGGAACCAAAAAAATCCTCCGGTAGCGGCAGCAATAACAAGAAGCGTCCACGTAAGAAAAAAGGGGGATTTGCGAAGTTTTTAAAGGTAACTGCCTCCATCCTCTTACTTTTCATAGCCGTTGCCAGCCTGCTCTTGTTTACGGATTCCGGTAGGAAGCTATTAATTAATACGGTTGGTAATTACATTTATGGTAACTTATCCTATGCATCTTCCGATGACGCTGATTCAGATGAGGCAATTACGGATCTGACGCTGGATAAATCGGTAGTCAATATTTTACTGATTGGTGAGGAACAAATCGGCGGTGCTAAGAATACGGATTCTATGATGATTGCCACCTTGAATAAGGATGATCATTCCTTAAAGCTTACCTCCATCATGCGTGACTTATATGTTGACATTCCCGGCCACGACAAGAGTAAGCTTAATTCAGCCTTCGGTAAGGGCGGTATTGATTTGCTGTATGAGACCATTGAGAATAATTTTGAAGTAGATCTGGATGGCTACTGCATGGTAGATTTTGAAGCTTTTGAGACTATTGTAGATATGGTTGGCGGTGTGGATATTACACTAACTGAGGAAGAAGCCGAATATCTGAGAACTACAAATTATATCTCCAAAAAATCCAACCGAACTGTAGTTGCCGGCGTGAATCATATGAATGGTAATCAAGCCTTAGGCTATTGCCGAGTCCGTAAGGTTTCTACCGGAACTGAGAACAATGACTTTGGTAGAACCCAGAGACAACGTGTGGTTTTGGATGCTATTTTTGATGAGGTGAAATCCAAAAATGTACTGCAATTAGCTATGCTAATGAATAACATTCTAAAGGATGTTGAGATTCAAACAGATATTACACAGAAGGAGTTTAATTTATACCTGAACGAAGCCTCCAAGCTTAAGGTTCAGGCTCTTAAAACCTTCCGAATCCCTACTGATGGAAGCTATGACAATGAACGTGTTCCTATGGGAAAATATAATGTTGAAGTACTAGTGCCTAAGGACTGGAGTGTAACCAGACAGGAGCTGCATGACTTTATCTATGGTTCAACTGCCGAGGCATCAACTACGGAAGGATCAACTGCAACAGAGTAATAGTAGTTGAAAATTAAATTTAAATATGACTATCTTTAGTGCTGGGAATGCGGTAATACCATATTTCCAGCATTATTTTTATGGTTTTCTTTAATAGCGCCAATTTTTCATGGTTTTGAGAGCCGTTTCTTTATTTTTTTTTATTTTTCTTTATAAATTAAATTATTCTTAATTTAAACTATCCCTTATGAATCAGCAAGCACATACCCGGTTACAATCGAAGGAGCGAAGTACTATTTTTCTACAACCACTCTTTAAAGGAATGATTAACGTAGTTAATAGCACTTCGCTCCATTATATATAATCAGTATGACCGCTTTTATCTTTTATAAATCACAATTACTTACCGTTCTAGGGAAAGGAACAACATCCCTGATATTACCCATTCCGGTAAGGTACATTACGCAGCGTTCAAAGCCAAGACCAAAGCCTGCATGTCTGGCAGTACCGTATTTTCTAAGATCAAGATAAAACTCATAATCCTCTTTCTTAAGACCCAGCTCGTCCATTCTCTCTACAAGCTTCTCGTAATCATCCTCTCTCTGACTTCCACCAATGATTTCACCAATGCCCGGAACCAAGAGATCCATTGCCGCAACGGTCTTATTATCCTCATTCATCTTCATGTAGAAAGCTTTGATTTCCTTCGGATAATCGGTAACGAATACGGGCTTTTTAAATACCTGCTCTGTCAGATAACGCTCATGCTCTGTCTGAAGATCACATCCCCAGGTTACTTTATAATCAAAATTATCGTTATTCTTTGTTAAGATATCAATCGCTTCTGTATAGGTAACATGTCCAAATTCGGAGTCAGCTACATTATTCAAACGCTCCAGTAAGCCCTGATCAATGAACTGATTAAAGAAATTCATCTCCTCCGGTGCATGCTCCAGTACATAACGAATTACATATTTGAGCATTCCCTCTGCCATTGCCATATCATCCTTCAAATCCGCGAAAGCAATCTCCGGCTCAATCATCCAAAACTCAGCTGCATGCCTTGTAGTATTAGAATTCTCAGCTCGGAAGGTTGGGCCAAAGGTATAGATATTCTTAAAAGCCATAGCATAGGTCTCACCATTTAACTGTCCGCTTACCGTTAAGTTTGTCTCTTTTCCAAAGAAGTCCTGAGTATAGTCAATCTGTCCGTCCTCTGTTCTTGGGATATTATCGATATCCAGAGTGGTTACGCGGAACATTTCACCCGCTCCCTCGCAGTCACTTCCGGTAATGATTGGAGTGTGAACATATACAAAATCTCTATCCTGAAAATACTGGTGAATCGCATATGCGATCATGGAGCGCACACGAAATACGGCTTGGAAGGTATTTGTCCTGGCTCTCAAATGGGTCATGGTTCTAAGATATTCTAAGGTGTGTCTCTTTTTCTGCAAAGGATAATCTGCGGTGGATGCGCCTTCAATTTCAATCTCCTCCGCCTGAATCTCAAATAGTTGCTTTGCCCCAGGTGTTGCTACCAGCATACCCTTAACTATAACAGCAGAGCCTACATTTAATTTAGAGATCGCTGTGAAATTCTCCAGCGTATCATGATATACCACCTGAAGCGGTTCAAAATAGGTTCCGTCATTTAATACTATAAAACCAAAGGTTTTAGAATCTCTGACACTTCTTATCCAGCCTCCGACGGAAACTTGCTTGCCAATATATTGTTCTTTGTTGCGATACAATTCTCTGATATCGATTAAATCCATAATTATATACTCCTTTGTTCGTACGATTAAAGTATTCTTATCTAGTATAGCACAAGTTTAAGATATTTCAAGGATAGCCGAAGCTCTTTCCCCTTGTTACTAAAGCAGTTAAAATATCTTTCTTATCCCTGCTTTTGCATTCCATAAAATTTACTGCCTCATTAATATTTTCTAAGGTATGTGCATCCGAATTGGTAATAATATTACACCGCTTCAAATGCGGATTCCCCTGACTTATTCTCTCCAGATTGGTGAGCTTAGCCAGCTCAGCAGCCAGAAAGTCTGCATTCGGAGGGATAAATCCAAGATTAGAAATTAAGCTATTAGAATTCTTGTCCATATGAGCCGGAATATACACCCCATTGAATTTCTCCATCAACATACCAAGCTCGTCAAAGGAAATGTTCGTTGCATTAATTAGCAGGTAAGGTTCTACCCCGAGTAACTGATCCTCTTCATCATAAATCTCCTGCTTTCCAAAGGCTCGTTCATCATTCGGGTACCTCATCAGCTTTGCATATACATATTCATCAAATCGGAGGGCATCTGATAACTCTTCAAACAGGCACAGAACATGTACCTCTTCCATCGTACATAGCTCCATCCCCGGTATTGCTATTATATCATATTCTTTCGCCCATTTCATAACCGCAGGACAATTCCTGCAGGAATTATGATCCGTAACAGCGATGACATTAAGACCCTTAAGCGCAGACATGGCAACGATATTTGCCGGTGTCATATCCTCATCACCACAGGGAGACAGGCAGGAGTGGATATGAAGATCATAGGAGAGCTTAAGCATGCTGCTCCTGGTAAATCATGAGCGCTGCATCAAAGATAGGAAGTTCTGTTGCAAGTACTGTAATTCCCTGCTCTTTTGCTTTTTGTAAAGCAGGCTCATCCAGCTTACTTCCTTCTGCAAGAATAATGCAGGAAGCGTCCGCTAAGGTTGCAACCGCAAGGGTATTAATGTTACCCATGACTGTCACCCAGGCAGAATCCGCAGGCATTCTTCCCATGGCAATGCTTAATAGGTCACAACAATAAGGGGCCAAAATCTCCCTGTCAGAACCTTCCCCCTCATTCAGTACATTAAAACTACATTTCTTAATGAGCTCACTAACCTTCATATTACCTCCATGTACCTCAGTGTATCTATTGCTATATAGCAAAGGAAGATGTACTAATATACTTTGTGTTCATTCCATTTTAACTATGTACCTGCTTTAGATGTATCTGCTTTAAATGCACCTGCTTATTTCATAATAGCTTCTCATATATTGACTTCTCAAATATTAGTTTCTTACTATATCGACTTCACTTACATTAGTTTTTTATATCTTAGTTTCTCATATATCTCCAATTATAGGTTCTCATTCTTTGTATCTAATTTTATCAATTCGTCGGTCAGCTTGTGGATATAATCACGAAGTATATGGATACACTCCTGTTCCTTCGCAACCCCTCGTACAATATCCTCTGCTAATGCCTTGCAGGTTGGTGCTCCACAGGAGCCGCAATCCAGCTTCGGAAATAAATTGCACAGCTCCTCCACCCTTGACATATTTGCAATGCTCTCTTTCATGTCATTGCCTAGTTTAAATACCGGTTCGTATTTTACCTCATCTGTCCAGAAAGCCTCCTCACAGCTATCACCTGCCAAATGATTACAGGCTACAGGAAGATACTTACGCAGTCTTTTCAGCTTGACTTTAGCCAGGTACGGATTCTCTACCGTTAAAACTCCTCCGACACAGCCTCCTGCACAGGCGTTCAGCTCAATGAATTCCAGCTCATCAAATTTCTGATCCTCCAGATCCTCCAGTATCTTAATGACATTCTCAATTCCATCTGCTGCCAGATAATTATCCGATAACAGGCTTCCGGCTTCTCCGCCGGTGCTTCCCCAACCAATGCCAATTCGCCCGGAGATACTTAGCTCTTCCACATCATCAATGCTTTGCTTCATATAGGGCAGCAAGATGGGGTAGACTTCCTTAATTGCCAATACACCATCGATTTCACTATGATCAATACCGATTGGTGATTTCACCGCTGTCATCTTGGCAGGACATGGTGATATAAAGATAATTCCTATCTTCTCTTTGGGAAGACCTGTTTTCTTCATAGCCTTTTCCCTAGCCATTTTAGCTGCTAAATCCACCGGTGCACAGATTGGGAGGAGATGCTCAATCAGACTGGGGAAACGAACCTGTATCAACCTCACAACAGAAGGACATGCAGTGCTTATGATAGGCCACTTCTCCTTATGTTCCGATAAATAATCCCTTGATAGCTCAGACACCAGCTCTGCTGCGCCGCTCACCTCATAAACATCATCAAACCCCATTTTCTTAAGTGCTGTCAGAACGATATTAACATCATCCAAATGATTAAATTGTCCATATAAAGATGGGGCTGGTAATGCTACCGTATATTCAAATAGTTTCATAATTTCAGGCGAGTCATAAGTAGCTTCTTTGGCATGATGAGGACAAATACGGATGCATTCCCCACAATCAATACAAAATTCTTTTGTTATTGCAGCTTTCCCATTCCTAACCCGGATGGCCTGTGTCGGGCATCGTTTGATGCAATTGATACATCCCATACATAGGTCTTCTTTTAACCGAACTGATGTAAAAAATTTACCCATATAAAACCATGCCTTTCTGGTGACAAGGGGTGACGAGGGGACGGGGTTGGTGTCACAGGTCCGGTGTGACACCAACCCCGTCCCCTCGTCACCCCTTGTCACCTACATGCTTACCCTCATTGTCACTGTGGTTCCTACACCTAGGATACTCTCTATTTTCATATCATCCGTATACCTTTTCATATTGGGCAGGCCCATACCGGCTCCAAATCCCAGGGAACGTATATTATCCGGAGCTGTCGAATATCCAGCCTGCATAGCCAGCTCAATATCCTCAATCCCTGGCCCTTGATCCTTCAGTATCATCATAATCTCTTCCGGAGACACAATAACATCAATTGTTCCGCCAAAAGCGTGGATTACCATATTAATTTCACCCTCATACATGGCTATGGCAACCTTCCTGACAATATCGGGATTCACTCCCATCTTCTTGAGCTTGCCCTTAACACTGCTGGAAGCTTCTCCTGCTCTGGTGAAATCGTCTGCGGGAACCTCATAGGTCATTACTATTATATCGTTATTCATTTATAATCAGGACCTCCTCGCAAGCCTTTTTCATAAAGCATGCCACAGGCAGAAAACATCCTGTGCCCTGAAGTAAGGATTGCAATTTCTTTCTCCTTCGCCATTTCTATCATTGCCTCATCGGGCAGTTTCCCTCTGACAAAGACAATACAAATGATATCCATCATCTCACAAGTACGTATGACTTGCAGATTACATAAGCCAGTGAGCAGCACAGACTGATCCTTCATAAAAGCTAATACATCGCTCATCATATCCGAACCGCAGGCAGTGTGCACCTCTCGGTCACCCCATTCTTCGCCGACAACGAGCTCTGCCATTAATATATCCCTGATATCTTTTATTGTCATAAAACCCTCCATTTTAGGTGTTATTTCAAAATTATCTCTTTAAGAAACAGAACCGCTGAATATTTCAAAGGAACTGGTTGGGACTTTCTTTGCCATCACTAGTGCTGTTGTTGCATTTGCCATTAGGACTTTATGATCCGCTGAGCTTCGATGAATTGTGACTCCTATACTAGCAACTAAACTATTCTTCGTATGCTCATAGGAGTGGATATCTTCGATCGCTTTGCAAAGCTGGTTCGCTTTTTCATATACTATTTTATCCGAAGAAACGTTCTTAATATATACGATAAACTCACTAAAGCTGAGCCTTCCTATAATGTCACTGGTACGAAAAGAAGTTTTTAGCACCCTTCCGACAGAAGTTATAATATTCTCCCCATCAATTGCACTTCTAACCTCGTTAATGCCCTTAAAATTCCTGATATCTATCATCATTAATGCACTCATGGAATTCTCCATTTGATTTGCTGCCGCTTCTTTAATCAATATTTCAGCTGAATCCTTTGTACAGACATTCGAAACAATATCGATATTAGGAGTATGTGTTACAAGCTCGGATTCATTTGATTTAATCGCCATTGTAGATGCCTTACCAACAACTTTATAGGGATTCCGGTTATCATCAAATATAATAGATGCGTAGCAGATATACCAGGTTGGGATACCGTCCTTCCCAATCAATCTCAGCTCAAATCTCACCTGTTTTCTACCGTTCATCATACTATTGAAGATAGATATTACCGCCGGTAATTCTTCCTCATGAATAATCTTTGTCTGTTCCAGCCTTTTACGAAAGCCTGTCATTACATTCTCTTTCCCGAAGATTTCCCGAAACTGTTCGGAAAACATCAGTTTATCTGTGGCTATTTCATATTCAAAAAACAACTCTCTTGCAAGATCGGAAATAACACGATGATACTCATTCGTTTGCTCCAGCTTTTTATAATCAAGCATGAGGTTGGTTATATCAACTGCAGCACAACAGTATACCGGCACAGTTTTTGCACCGCTTTGATAGGTTTCATCTGTCTTACTTCCAGAAATCATTAACCAACGGAAGCTTCCATCCTGTTGTAGCACCCGGAAATAGAAATTAATCATATTGTCCTTACGATGCTTCTCCTTAGCCAGTTGCTGAGTTAGATTGATCACATCCGCGGAATAAACTAAGCGGAGCAAGGAAGCTGGTAATTTAATACTCGTCCTATCCGACACCTTCTTTATCATGGAGAAAAACTTGTCTGTTGCATAAACAAGAGTCAGCATATCATCGAATGCAATCTTTGCAACTCCTCCCGGTACCGATTGTAATAATTGGATAAATTGTTGCTCATTTAATGCTTCCATGTTCTCGCCTTTCTATAACTAGTATAAGTTAGCACGTACTTAATTCTTGTAATATAAGTTATCAGAAGTTGATATTTACCTTCTCATAAAATTGCTGCTTTGCGCCGTGCATCTCAACTACAGGAATACGTTCTTTATTCATGTAGTATAATGGTATCATTATATATCAAAATATACGTAAATTCAATCATTTAATCAGCTTGTCCACTGTTGAAACCTACAAGGTTTTCCCTATCTTTTTTATCAATTTATACATCTTGCATACAGGTATTTTTATATATCTGCGGATTGTTGTTAATTATTTTTGTAGATTTTTTAACACACTTGTGGTATACTGTCAATGTTTGTGTGGCGACACAATTTTATTCAAGGAGGTTTTATAATGGGAATGCAAAATAGTACAGTCCCTTTTGCAGGAACAAGGGAGCAGGAAACTGCCCTTTTACAGGTCATCAATGAATATAGGGATGACAGAGGCGCTCTAATGCCGATATTGCAGAAGGCACAAGGAATCTATGGCTATCTTCCAATCGAAGTTCAGACCATTATTTCCGACGAGTTAAATGTACCGTTGGAAAAAATTTATGGCATTGTAACGTTCTATTCACAATTCTCCCTTAACCCTAAGGGCAAATTCAACATTTCAGTCTGTCTTGGAACCGCTTGTTATGTAAAAGGTTCAGGTGACATTTTCAACAAATTCAAGGATTTACTTGGTGTTGATGATGGCGGCTGTACCGCAGACGGTAAGTTTTCACTTGAATCCTGCCGTTGTATCGGAGCATGCGGGCTCGCACCTGTATTAACCGTTAATGAAGATGTATACGGTAAGTTAACTGTCGACGATGTAGAAGGTATTTTAAAGAAATACGAATAGTATGATGACGGAAATTTCTCTTAATGTATTAGATATTGCGAATAATTCCATACGGGCTGGCGCTGCTTTGATTGAGATTACCGTTCAAATACGAAGAGATCAGGATGCGCTGACGATAATCATCTCGGATAACGGGAGCGGCATGACGCAGGAGCAGTTAAAGCAGGTAGAGGATCCGTTTTTTACCACCCGTACAACCAGAAGAATCGGGCTTGGTGTGCCATTTTTTAAGTTGGCGGCCTTAAGCACCGGCGGAAGCTTTCAGATCGCTTCTACACTCGGAGTTGGAACCACAATCACTGCTGTCTTTGGTCTGTCCCATATTGACCGAATGCCTTTAGGCGATATGAACAGCACGATTCATACACTCATTACTTTGAATACTCATATTGATTTCCTTTATACATATGAATTTGACGGGAATCAATTCACTCTTGATACCAGGGAGTTTAGACAGATCCTAGGCGACGACGTTCCATTAAATTCCCCGGAAGTAACAGTTTTTATCAAGAAATACCTAACTAAAAATCAAAATGAAACGGATGAAGGATATCATATCTAGATATTTCTTGTCCGAAGCTGAAGCAGGAGCGTGCTGCCTTAGCCTTGTAACTATAAACATATATTAAAAGCCGTAGACCTATGGTTTACGAAACTATTAACCTTATATATTTGCTTTTCAAAAGGCCAGGTCTTTGCTAATAGTAAATTTTAATGAGTTAATATCTATTTT
>JAQZBD010000015.1 GCA_029239235.1 Herbinix sp. | reverse complement strand
CATAAAACTGAATGAAGTAACCGGAACAAGGGAAGAATTACAAGAAGAAATCCGAAGGCTGCTTCCTAATACCGTTATGAAGACTAAAAAAAGGGTTTTCTTTTTATGAGAAAAGGTATTAAAATCTTTGAAAGAAAGAAGAATGTGTGATGAAAAAACATAGGTTTTGGGCTTGCGCAATGCTGTTCTGCGTGATAATGGTATTTTATACGGGCCATAAGCACAAATAAAATTTGGAGGAAAGACAATGTACATGTACAAGAGTATGAAGGATCGTGATTGGAAAAAAGCCGGCTTATTTGTTGCAGGAGTAATCTTTGGTACAGCAGGCATAAAAATTCTCTTTAGTAGAGATGCTAAGAAGGTATATACCTGTGTTACTGCAGCAGGCTTAAGAGCGAAGGATTGTATCATGAAAACTGTGACTACAATTCAAGAGAATGCAGAAGACATTGTGGCAGAAGCAAAGCAAAAGAATGAAAGCCGTGCAGCCCAGGATGAGCCTTATGAGGAATCAATGTTAGAAGAATAGTTACGGTAGGAGGGAACCTTTGCATGAAATGAATTCTTTTTAGAAGGATAAATTTAATGCAAAGGTTCTTTTAGGTAATTGTAAAACAATATAGTATCCGCAGTGGATCAAATTGCTTAAGTTTATGAGTTTTACAATCTCTTAAAGGAGTCCGCCTTGAAAGGAGAAAGCTTGAAATTTACAATTAAGCATGAAATCGAAGGGCGTATGAGAATACACCTTCATCAAGAAATGATGTCTTACCAGGATGCAAATACGCTTTTTTATTATCTTCGTATTATGAAAACCGTCACATCAGTCAAGGTCTATGATAGGACGGCAGATGCCTCCATTGAATACTTAGGTGACAGAGCTAGTATCATAACTGCTTTGCTAAACTTTAATTATGGTAAAGTAGAAGTTCCGGAAATCATAAATGAAACCTCAGGAAGAGAACTAAATGCAATATATCAGGAAAAGTTAATTATCAAAAGCATATTGCGTTACGCAGGCAAGCTGTATGTTCCTTTCCCTATCCGGGCTGTCTATACTTGGCTAAAGGGCATGAGATACGTCTATAAAGGCTTGCAATGTCTGGTGAGAGGTAAGCTTGAGGTTCCTGTTCTGGACGCAGTAGCTATCGGAGTATCCTTACTTCGAAATGATCCTGACACAGCCAGTTCCATCATGTATTTGCTCGGAGTCGGTGAATTATTAGAGGAATGGACACACAAGAAATCTGTTGATGATCTGGCGAGAAGCATGACTTTGAATATTGGTAAGGTGTGGTTACAAAGAGAGGATCAGGAAGTACTGGTACCAACCTCAGAGATCAAAACCGGAGATATTGTGCTTGTTCATATGGGTAATGTGATCCCCTTTGATGGTATTGTAGCTCATGGAGAAGCAATGATAAATCAGGCTTCTCTGACCGGTGAATCAGTTCCGGTGAAAAAGAACACCGGAAGATATGTATATGCAGGAACCGTTATTGAAGAAGGCGAGCTGGCAATTGAAGTTAAGGAAATCAGCGGTTCTACCCGATTTGAAAAAATTGTAACCATGATTGAGGAATCTGAAAAGTTGAAGTCCTCCGTGGAAGGAAAGGCAGAGCATCTGGCGGATCGTTTGGTACCGTATACGTTATTGGGTGCAGGCTTAACTTATTTACTTACTGGAAATATGATGAAGGCTTTGTCTGTATTGTTAGTTGATTTCTCCTGTGCCTTGAAGCTTGCGATGCCGATCTCTGTGCTTTCTGCAATCAGGGAAGCAAGCATCTATAATATTCAAGTAAAGGGTGGTAAGTATTTAGAGGCGGTTGCCGATGCTACAACAATTGTATTTGATAAAACTGGTACTTTGACAAAGGCAACTCCTACGGTGGCAAAAGTTATTTCTTTCTGCGAAAAGGAGCCGGAGGAGCTGCTGCGGATTGCGGCTTGCTTAGAGGAGCATTTTCCGCATTCAATGGCAAAGGCGGTGGTTCGAGCTGCCAGTGAAAAGAACTTGGAGCATGAGGAAATGCATTCAAAGGTAGATTATATTGTTGCACATGGCATCTCTTCCTTTATTGATTCTAAGAAGGTACTGATTGGCAGTTATCATTTTATCTTTGAAGACGAATCCTGCACAATGAAACCGGAATACCAGGAGCAGTTTGATCAGCTTCCCTCGGAATATTCACTCCTGTATTTATCCATTGAAAATGAATTGGCAGCAGTCATTTGCATTGAAGATCCTTTAAGAGAGGAAGCCGAGGCTGTTATCAACAGCATTCGAAAGCTGGGAATCAAGGTATTGCAATCAGTGATGGAGCCGCCATTGCCAGAGAGGTTGCGGATATTACAATAGCAGCGGATGATTTGATTGAGATAGTAACCCTAAAGCTGCTAAGTACCGGATTAATGAATCGGATCAATCGGAATTATAAATTTATTGTCAGCTTTAATACAGGACTTATCTTACTGGGGTTGGTTGGTGTACTGCAGCCTACTACGCTAGCATGGCTGCATAATACCTCTACACTGGGAATTAGTTTAAAGAGCATGCAGAATATATTGCACTAGAATATGTAATGAAAAATGTCTGTTGAATTAGCTTGAAAAAGTGGATTCAATAGACATTTTTTCGTGGCAGATAAATTAGCTTGCAGCTTGCTGATTTACTTGTTATGGTAAGAGAAGAGAAGAGAAGAGAAGAGAAGAGAATGGATGGTTATTATGTATTCCAGTTATTAGTATTCTGGTAATTGAATTATCCTATGATTGAGGCTTGGTGTTAGGGTAACCTAACATGTCGTTGACAACATTACATAATTTTGCTAGTATGTTTATTGCTATGACTGAACAGCAAACTAAATTTAAAAGCATTAAACTGTTTATTGTAACGTATTAACAGCTAAAAGATGGAGATTATGATGAAAAACATAAAAAGATTTATTAGTTATTATAAACCCTTTAAAGCACTGATTATTGCTGACCTTTTCTGTGCTTTTATTGCTTCGCTGGTAGCACTGACGTATCCGCTGATCATTCGAAGAATTACAACCCAGGTGATTTATTTGCCAAAGCAGGAAAGCATAAAGCAGCTATGGATTATCATTGCAGTATTTTTAGTTCTGATTCTGGCAGAATATTTATCGAACTATTTCATTAACTATTTTGGACATGTAACCGGTGCGAAGATTGAATATAATATGCGAAAGGAATTGTTTGGTCACTTGCAAAAGCAATCCTTTTCCTTTTTTGATAATCAAAAGGTTGGTCAGCTCATGAGCCGTATTTCTAACGATTTGAATGAAATCACGGAATTAAGCCATCATGGTCCGGAGGATGTGATCATTTCTTTGGTTAGAATCCTTGGCTCCTTTTTCATTCTGATCTTTATCAGTCCTGTACTTACCCTTATGCTATTTGCCTCGGTTCCAGTGATTCTGGTCATTGCATATTTTTCAAATATTAAAATGAGCAAAGCCTATAAAAGGAATCGTGAGGCTGTTGGAGATATTAATTCACAGCTGGAGGACTCACTTTCCGGTATCAGAGTGGTGAAGTCCTTTGCCAACGAAGAAATTGAAATGGAGAAGTTTAATAAGGGTAACTCTGCCTTTGTTCAATGTAAGAAAAATGCTTATCGGGTTATGTCTGATTTTTCGGGTCAGATGGGTATACTCCTTTCCCTTATTAACCTCATTGTGGCAGCAGGAGGCGGATATTTGATTGTGACTGGGAACATTCAGATTGCCGATTTACTGACATTTATCATTTATATTAACCTTTTAATATCACCGGTACAGCAGCTCATTCGATTTACAGAGCAGTACCAGTATGGTATGGCTGGCTTTAAGCGTTTTATTGAAATTATTGATACAGAACCTCAGATCGTTGATCAAGAGAATGCAATCGTAATGAAGGATGTCAAAGGAAAGATACAATTAAAGGATGTAAGCTTTTCCTATTCCGAGGATACAAAAACGGTATTTAAAGATATTAATTTAGTGGCGGATGAAGGCGATTATATCGCAATTGTTGGACCCTCCGGAGTGGGTAAGACGACTTTATGCTGTCTTATACCTAGATTTTATGATGTTACTGATGGCCAGGTGCTGATCGATGGCATAGATATCCGAGAAGTAACTCAGGAATCCTTGAGGAAGAATATCGGTATTGTTCAACAGGATGTATATTTGTTTGGCGGTACCGTAATTGAGAATATCGGTTATGGAAAACCGGAGGCAACCAGAGAAGAAATTATTGAAGCAGCAAAGAACGCAGGTGCTCACGAGTTTATCATGAAGCTCCCTGAAGGATACGAGTCATACATCGGACAGAGGGGAATTAAGCTCTCCGGCGGACAAAAGCAACGACTTTCCATCGCCCGTGTATTTCTAAAGAACCCTCCGATTCTTATTTTTGATGAAGCCACCAGCTCACTGGATAATGAGAGTGAGGTTATCGTTCAGGAAAGCTTTGAGCGTCTGGCGAAGAACAGAACTACCTTTGTTATTGCTCATAGGCTTTCTACGATTAAAAATGCCCGCAGAATTATTGTTCTGACCGAGGAGGGTATTAGTGAAGACGGTACCCACGAAGAGCTGATGAAGTTGAATGGTGTTTACGCAAGGTTGTATGATTTGCAGTTTAGAGAATAGATCAGATATAGAAATTATAGGCCGGAGCATATCCGGCCTGTTATATTTTGTGCATCCATTGGACACACATTTTGATCAGTATTACGCAAACGTTTGCCTAAAAAGATGATGCATACATCACAGGTTATGATAAACTTGGAAGTAAGCAAGGGATGTGTGAAATATGATAGGGATAAGAATGACCCTTATAGGTAACACAGGAACAAATGGCTGATAAGAATATGAGAGGAGAAATGTAGATGAAGCATATATATCTGAACTTAAAAAGATTTGATGTTCCCACAGAATTCGGTGGAGTAAACCGAATTGCTGCTATAAAAGACTGGGCAGCGTATATTATTACAAATACTCAGGAAGAATTAAGAAAATATAATACGAATGAAGTGGAATTCGCAATGTATTTTCCGGAGGTTCATTTATTGGAGGCGGCAGCAGCAAAAACAACTGGCAGCCCAATCAAAATAGGATGTCAGAGTGTATATCGGGCAGATGTTTCTATTGGTGGAAACTTTGGAGCATTCACTACGAATCGGCCTGCGGCTGCAATGGTTGGGGCAGGCTGCGAAACTACGATCATAGGACATTGTGAAGAGAGAAATGATAAAGCTGGAGTTCTTGCGGAAGCTGGCATTGTTGATCCCGATGCAATCAACAGAATATTAAACCAGGAAATCAAATGTGCAATAGACCGAGGAATGACCGTCCTTTATTGTATTGGTGAGAAAAGTGAAGAACAGGATCAGTGGATGGAGGTTCTGGGTAAGCAATTAGAGATTGGGCTAAAGGATGTGGATACCTCCAAAGTTGTAATTGCATATGAGCCAATTTGGTCCATAGGACCAGGAAAAACACCTGCTGACAAAGAGTATATTACAAAGATTGCACGTTTTGTAAAAGAGAAGACCTCCGGAATGGATATTGTTTATGGTGGTGGACTGAAGCAGGAAAATGCAGCAATGCTGGCTTCCATTGAGGAGATTGATGGGGGACTGATTGCGCTTACCAGATTCCAAGGGGAAATCGGATATTATCCCGAGGAGTATTTGGAAATTGTAAGACTTTATATGAATGGAGGAATGTAAAGATGAAAATTGAATTTGAATATGGACATGGGACTATGGCAGCTGATTTGCCAGATAATACAGATGTTTTTATTGCAGGAGAAACAGTTAAGGATCCGGACTTTATTCCGGAGGATAAATTAGTAGAAGCTTATGTGGAGAGCTTGGCACATCCGATCGGAATGCCTACCCTGACAGAGTTAGCCCATAAAGGGAGTACCGTTACCTTTATTGTACCGGATCGTGTAAAGGGTGGTGAGCAGGCTACCAGCCATAGAAAATTAAGCATTAAGTGTATTTTAAAAGAGTTGTATGCAGCAGGGGTGGAACAGAAGGATATTCTTTTCATCATTTCCAATGGACTTCATCCCAGAAGTAAAGAATCAGATGCCAAGGCAATCTTCGGCTCTGAACTCTTTGAAGAATTCTGGCCAACAGGACAAATTATCAGTCATGACAGTGAGGATCAGGAACACATGATAAATCTGGGAACCACCCATCGTGGAGATCCGGTTTACATGAATAAATATGTGTATGATTGTGATATTCCAATTTTAATTGGACATGTTCAGGGGAATCCCTATGGCGGATATTCCGGAGGCTATAAGCATAGTGCTACGGGTATCACCAACTGGCAGAGTATCGCGAGTCATCATGTACCCTCTGTTATGCATAGAAAAGATTTCACACCTGTTAACAGCGGCAGCTTAATGCGTAGTAAATTTGACGAAATCAGTATGCATATGGAAGAAAAAATGGGACATCCATTTTTCTGTTGCGATGCGGTACTGGATACACAGTCAAGACAAATTGGCATTTTCTCCGGATATGCAAGGGAAATGCAGCCAGTAAGCTGGAAATTGGCAGATAAGAGAACCTATGTACACTGGGCTGATAAAAAATATGACATTATGGTATTTGGAATGCCTCAGAAATTCCATTACGGAGATGGCATGGGAACAAACCCCATTATGATGATGCAAGCTTTAAGTGCCCAGGTATTAAGATATAAGCGAATTATGAGCGAGAATTGTGTTATCATCTGTGCATCTACCTGTAACGGATATTTTCATGATGAATTATGGCCATATTTAAGAGAGCTTTATGAGCTGTTCCAGCATGACCATATGTATACCCTGCCGGATATGAACAGGCTGGGCGAATACTTTGCAACGAAGGAAGAGTATATCCGCAAATATCGTTTTACGAATGCATTTCATCCGTTCCATGGATTCTCAATGATGTCCTGCGGGCACATTGCTGAAATGAATACCAGTGCCATCTATATTGTTGGTGCGGAAGAACCAGGTTATGCAAGAGGAATGGGTCTGAAAACCAGAGAGACCTTTGAGGAAGCTATAGAGGATGCTAAGAAAAAGTTCGTCGGAAAAAATCCAAATATCCTTGCACTTCCTATGACATTTAAAAAATCAGCAGTACATCTTTGCATGAAGAATAAGGAAGAGGATTGTATGGATGCTTATGGGCATATGAATCAGGGATGTGGATGCTGCGGTTGATATAATACATTCTTAGCCTAATCTCAATAGAATAAGGGGTTTATAAAAAGGAGTATGACTACTTAAAGTGGCGTACTCCTTTTTTGTGATGAAATATTATCTGAGGTTTAGGTGTTTGGTTGTTATAATGGTGTCTGATTTTCTTATAGGAATGATACCCGATTCCGTTGGTATATTCTATACTCTATAGGAAAAAATAGGGATTTGATTGTTGAAAATGTACAAGTTTTGCAAAGCATTTTTATGAATAATCACATATTGAATAATACCTAGAATTACAGTAATATTACTATATTAAATTAAATTAATTAAATAATGTTTTGTTAAGAAGTTCAGAGGTGAAAGCATGGAAGATTTAGGTATACAGTTAGTCGACAGCTCGTCATGGCTTGAGATGGAAGAAGTTGCTATGGGAATGGAAGAGAATGCTCCCTTCTTGGATCTGGTAAAGTACGGTGAAGAACAATATAGTGATAGTCTTGGCTGGCTGGACGTGGATGAATGGGCAGGAGACAAATGGCTCGCTACCTATCAGGAATTAGCAAAGGAAGTGCAAGAGAAGGCAGATGTGCTGGTAGTTATTGGGATCGGTGGATCCAATCAGGCAGCGCGTGCAGTTGTAGATGCAATTGGTGAAGCAAGCTCCGTTCGTATTGTATGGGCAGGTAATAACATTTCTGCAGATAGTATATGTGATGTTTTAAAAGAGATTGAAGGAAAGAGTGTCTACATAAATGTAATTGCAAAGAATTTTGAAACTCTAGAGCCGGGCATCGGATTTCGTGCTCTTCGCAGTTTCTTGAAAGAAGTATATGGCGATAGTTATGCAGAACGTGTCATTTGCACAGGTACACAGGAGAGCCATCTGGACGAACTATGTAAAGAGAATGGATTTCGCTTCTTACCTTTTCCGGATAATATCGGTGGACGATTTACAGCTCTTTCTCCAGTGGGACTGTTCCCTATGGCAGTGGCAGGAATGAACATTAATGCGATCGCTGCTGGTGCAAAACATATGCGTCAGAGATTGCATACGGAGAAAGCTTCTGAGAATATCGCTTTAAAATATGCAGTTGTAAGAAATCAGTTGTATCAAAAAGGGTTTCGCATGGAGATGCTTTCTTACTTTGAACCAAGGTATTTCCGTTTTGCGAAGTGGTGGATGCAACTATTTGGAGAAAGTGAAGGGAAAGACAATAAAGGGTTGTATCCGCTGTTTGGTAACTTTTCCGAAGACTTGCACTCAATAGGTCAATTTTTACAGGATGGATCAAATGTTATTTTTGAAACTTTTCTGGACGTTCAAGAATCCGGCGCTTCTTATGTGTTACATAATGATGATGTGGATGACCGCTTTGATTATTTAAATGGTAAGGATTTTGATGAAATTAATCGTGCTGCATTTGAAGCAACATTAACGGCTCATAGTAAAAAGTTCCCTTGCGTTAAGCTTACTGTGCCAACAATGGATGAGGAATCCTTTGGACAGTTATTCTACTTTTTTGAGTTTGTTTGCTACTTATCTGCGAAGATTCTTGGGGTTAATCCCTTTGATCAGCCAGGAGTGGAAGCCTATAAACAGTACATGTTTGAGGCATTAGGGAAATATGAGTAAGAAATATGAGCATTGATTATTTGGCGTAAATAATACGCTTGAAATAATATTTAAACGAAATGAAGGAGGATTTGATTATGAAAAAAAGTTTTAAACAGATTTTAGCTCTCGGCTTGGCCGTAGTTATGACAGCTTCCATGCTTACAGGTTGCAGTGGCAAATCTGGAAATTCAGGTTCTACTGATAGCAGTTCTACAACTGATACGAGCGGTAGTGATAGTACTGCGAAAAATGATGGAGTATTGGACATAGGTTATACATCTATGTTAGAAAGTTTAACCCCATTCCGTGGTAATACGCTAAGAAATGCTCCATTTATAACTCAGGTGTTTGAATCACTGGCAGTGGTTAATGAGAACAGAGAAATGGAACCTTGGGTAGCAAAATCTTGGGAAACTAATGATGACGGTTTTACTTATAACGTTGAAATTTGGGATAAAGTAACCGATTCCGAAGGTAATAAAATTACAGCAGCAGATATTGTTTGGTTCATTCAAGAATCCATGACAAGAGCACTAAAGCCTGTATTTTCAAAGGTTGAAAGTGTTGAACAGACTGGAGACTATACGCTGACAGTTAAGATGAAATCTAATATTGTTGGTACCTTTGAATCCCTTTTAAGAGATACTTTTGCAATTTCCAAAACTGCTTTTGAAGCAAGTACAGATGAGTTTGGTGCAACATTAGTCTCCACCTCAGCGTACAAGGTAACAGAATATACTACAAATTCCATTTTAGCTCTTGAAAAGAGGGATGACTACTGGCAGGATGAAGCAAATCTTCCAAAATGCGTCGTACCAGCTGTGAAGAAACTTAGCTACCACTGTATCACAGAGTCTTCCCAAATGGCAATTGCATTGGAAACCGGTATCGTAGATATGGTAATAGCGTTGGATGCTTCCTCCGTTGCACAGTTCGTAGATAACAATGATTATACCGTTGAATTAGCAGAAGGCTCACAGGGATGGCAAATGTTTTTCTCCGGAGCTGACAACAGTGAAGTTGCAAATAATTTAAAGCTTCGCCAGGCAATCTGCTATAGTATTGATGAAAATGGTCTGATTGCTGGTTTGTTGCAAGGCTACGGTACTCCGATGTATGACGTTTGCCCGCCGATGTTTAATGGATTTAATGAGAAGTGGGTGAACGAAGAGTATTACAACTACAATGTAGAAAAGGCAAAGCAGTTAATTGCAGAATCCGGCTATAATGGTGAGACAATCAGCATTCTGACAACCAGCACTACATTGACACAGAGATTAGCAGAAATGCTACAAAGTTATATGATGGCAATTGGAGTTAAGGTAGAATTAAATGTCGTGGACATGGCATTATATACCTCAATTCGTCTGGATGGTACACAATATGATATCGTTTTAAATTCAATCGGCGGTACTTATCTGCCAGACCATTGGTCAATTCGTTATGACCCGGCTGCATATAAAACAGGTGACGCGACAAGCCGTCATGATAATACCCTTGGAGAGCTTCTATATAAGACTTGGACACCAAGTGGATTCACAGAAGCAAATATTGACGAAGTTCATAATTATATCAAGGATAACGCAATTGCCTATGGTATGTTTAATCCTCAGACCATTGTTGTTATACGAAAAGATGCTGGTTTGGAAGAAGAAGTATTAGAGTATCAGGGTTATATCGCTCCTGCATCCAGTAAATTTACTAATTACTAATATTAAAGGAAACAAGACAGTCTTATAATAATTCTAAGCTGTGGTGCGCAGGAATATTGATTTTCTGTGCACCAACTGGCTTCAATGGAGATTAATATATGTTAAAATATGTAGGGAAACGATTAATATGGATGATTCCCATCGTTCTGGGGGTTGCGATTCTGGTATTTGTCATGATGACCTTTTGTCCCGGTAGACCGGAGCAAATTATCCTTGGTGCCACCGCAACAGAAGCAGAGCTTGCGGCAAAACGCCTGGAATTAGGATTGGATGATCCGTTTTTAATCCGTCTGGGTCGATATATGAGTGATGTATTTATTCATTTTGACCTTGGGAAGTCTTGGCTTACCAATGTGGATATCATGAGCTCGATCTGGGAACGTCTTCCCAGGACTTTAATGCTGACTGTTGCAACCTTGCTGATATCCGTTGGTGTTGGAGTTCCGTTGGGTGTAATTGCAGCAATCAAACAGAATAAATGGCAGGATTCCTTGTGCATGGTGCTAGCACTCGTTGGTGTAGCAGTTCCAAACTTTTGGCTAGCTCTGTTATTAGTTTTACAGTTTTCTGTAAAACTGGAATGGCTGCCTGCTTTGGGAATCGGAACTGGACTGGCAGGAATTAAATATTATATTCTTCCAGCTATTTCCGGAAGTACCGGTGGTTTGGCAAACTGTGCAAGACAGACCCGTTCCGCGATGCTTGATGTAATTCGTGCGGACTATATCACAACTGCTCGTTCCAAAGGTGTGCCGGAACGTGACGTAATTATTAAACATGCCTTAAAAAATAGCTTAATTCCGATTATTACAGTAATGGGAACGATGTTTGGACAGTTTCTGGGCGGAGCTATGATCATAGAGACCATTTTCTCAATTCCTGGTATGGGAACTTATATTATTGGTGCGGTAAACAGCCGTGATTATCCGATTGTACAAGGCGGATCAATCTTCCTCGCTATTACGTTTAGTTTTTGTATGCTAATTGTTGATTTACTTTATGCGATGGTGGATCCAAGAATCAAAGCTCAATATGCATCGCAAAAGAAGAGAAGGAAGGTGAAAGTAAATGCCTAAGACAATCGAAAAAGCCAAAAAGCAGAGCGAATTCGTTCGCATTATTAAGCAAATGAGCAAGAATAAGATGGCGATGTTAGGTCTGGCAATTCTTTCAGCTGAGATTATACTAGCTATATTATCACCCTATATTATACCCTATGATTATTCTCATATGGATATGGTAAATACCTTTGCAAAACCGTCCTTTCAACATCCTTTTGGATGTGATGATATGGGAAGAGATATTTTCAGCCGTATCCTTTATGGTGCCAGATATTCCATTTCCATCGGTATTATCGCTGTTGGTATCGGTACGTTTTTTGGATGTACTATTGGTGCAACTGCCGGTTATTTTGGTGGTCAGGTGGACAATGTTATTATGCGTTTCTTGGATGTCATTCAGGCGATTCCGGGAATGCTGCTAATGATTGTTATTTCCGCCGTACTTGGACCGGGATATTTTAATACAATTATTGCTCTGTCCATAGGAAGTATCTCCGGTATGGCAAGATTGCTTCGAGCACAGATGTTAAAGGAACGCGAGAATGAATACATAGAAGCTGCGCAATCCATCAACTGCAGCAAATTCCGCATTATCGTAAGCCATCTGCTTCCTAACTGTATTTCGCCAATGATTGTATCTGCAACCATGGGTGTGGCTCAGACCATCACTGTTGCAGCGGGTTTAAGTTTCATTGGTCTGGGTGTTCAGCCGCCTACTCCTGAATGGGGAGCTATGTTGTCCGCTGCCCGTCAGTTTATTCGTCAGGCACCACATCTGGTTTATTTTCCGGGTTTGGCCATTGCCGTAACAGTACTTGCATTGAATTTATTGGGAGATGGCTTAAGAGATGCCCTTGATCCCAAGTTGAAGAATTAGGAAGGAGGAGCTGCTGTGTCTAAAAAAGATATAAATACAAATATGCCGTTCCTTTCAATAAAGGATTT
Source organism: Herbinix sp. (assembly GCA_029239235.1). Taxonomy (GTDB): domain Bacteria; phylum Bacillota; class Clostridia; order Lachnospirales; family Lachnospiraceae; genus Mobilitalea. Next base: position 34,556 of record JAQZBD010000015.1, on the reverse strand, counting down.
AAGGGTGGAATATAAATCGGATGGACAGATCGTTCATGCCGTAAATGATGTAAGCCTTCAGTTGGAACGAGGTAAGACACTTGGACTTGTTGGTGAGACTGGAGCTGGTAAAACAACCATCGCGAAATCGATACTACGAATTCTGCCGGATGTGGGCAGCCGCATTGTTAATGGAGAAATCCATCTCGATGGAGAAAATCTTTTGAAGTTACCGGAAACTGAAATGAGAAAGATCCGTGGTAATAAAGTATCCATGATTTTTCAGGATCCTATGACAGCGTTAAATCCTGTACTGCGTGTAGGTGATCAAATTGCTGAAGTAGTGCGTTTGCATAGTGATAGTAACAACTCTGCCGAGCATGAAAAAAGAGCGAAAGAGATGCTGGAGATAGTAGGTATTCCTGCGGAACGTTATTATGCATATCCGCATCAGTTTTCCGGCGGAATGAAACAGAGAGTAGTCATCGCGATTGCACTCGCTTGTAATCCGGATCTCTTGCTAGCCGATGAACCAACTACTGCGTTGGATGTGACCATTCAGGCTCAGGTACTTGATTTAATTGCAGAATTGAGAAATAAATATAATACAGCAATGCTATTGATTACCCATGATATGGGTGTTGTTGCACAAGTATGCGATAATGTTGCTGTTATTTACGCTGGAAATATTATAGAATACGGTTCAAAGGAGCAGATATTCAGACATCCTTCCCACCCGTATACCATTGGTTTGTTTGGTGCAATACCTGATATGAATGAGGATGAAGAATGGCTGCATCCGATTGAGGGACTGCCACCGGATCCGACTGATTTGCCTCAGGGATGCTCTTTTGCTCCAAGATGCAAATTTGTGACTGATGCATGTTGTAAGGAATCAATTAGTATGTATAAAACAGAGGATGGCCATGACTGCCGTTGCTGCCGTATTGCTGCCGTTAAAAAAGGGGAGGATTAAATGAAGCCGGTCATTGAAGTAAAAGGTTTAAAAAAATATTTTACAACACCTCGTGGTATGTTACATGCAGTGGATGATGTTACATTCACGATTGAAAAGGGACGTACCCTTGGAGTTGTAGGAGAATCTGGCTGTGGAAAATCCACTCTTGGAAGAACCATCATTCATCTGCATGAGAGCACTGAGGGTCAGATTTTGCTGGATGGACAAGATGTAACCAATTTGAAGGGTAAGAATTTACGTCAGGCACGCGAGAAAATGCAGATTATTTTCCAGGATCCCTATTCCTCACTTGATCCTCGTAAAACCATCGATTATACAATCAGGGAACCTCTGATAGTATCAAAACGGTTTTCAAAAAGCGAAATCGAGCAAAAAACGCAGGAATTAATGGATTTGGTTGGTATCGATGAGAGACTTCGAAAAGCATATCCACATGAATTGGACGGCGGACGCCGACAGAGAGTAGGTATCGCACGAGCATTAGCGCTGGAACCTAAATTTGTGGTTTGTGATGAGCCGGTATCTGCTCTTGATGTATCAATTCAGAGCTCTGCTTTCAGCGATTCCATCTACAGATATTGATAAACCAAGTAAACGAGAGATTTTGCGTGGTGAAATAACATCCCCAATCAATCCAAAGCAAGGTTGTCGTTTTGCAGCTCGTTGTCCTTATGCGAAAGAAGTATGCAGTCAGCAGCAAAAACAAGAAGAAGTGTCCCCTGGACATTTTGTAACCTGTTGCAGATTGCATGAAATTGACGTAATGTAAAAATGTTAAAATTATTATGTAAAAATATAATGTAATTGAATGTTTAGCTAAGTTTGTAAAATATTAAAAAGGTAGGTACTTCTTAAGGTGCTACATAATAAGGGAAAAGACAAAAACGCTGATGATAAATCAGCGTTTTTTTGGGGTATTCTTATATTAAATATGAAGGTCGCCTGCATTGTAAGTCTGGATTTTGTTACTAAAGAGCATTTGAATAGCGTCCAAGCGTTGTTTTGAATAAGTGAGGAAAATAATATCCTTCGGCGGAAAGTTTAACATCATATTGAAACGATCTTCGTCTGTCAGAGCAACTTTTGAAATATAGATATAGAGTGTTCCAGTTTTTTTGGTATCTTTCTTGTGGAATATTCTAGTACCTGCAACTCCAACTTCTGTGATTTCCTCCCAGCTGAGGAATTTCAGCGTTTTCCAAAGGAAGAAGCTGCGGATACCTGATGCTTCCACAGAGATTGTAGTGCCATAGATAAGCATTGGTCTAATAAAAATGAGTCCGATTAAGAAAAATACGGCAGCTGATCCAAAACGATGAATAATGATCAGGCTGACAAAAATGGTGAAGCAAAATAAAACAGTAGCTGTACTAACGGATGCTTTAAGCGTATCAATACGGTATTTTTTTTTCATGAAATAAATTTCCTTCCTTTAATCCTTACTTAATAATAATTCTATAATGGATTACGATTTTAAACTATAAGAAAATTATTATGGAATACATTATATTATAATAATTGTTTTACTTATTGGCAACTGTTATTATTAAATTAAATTAATTTTGTAATTAATAATAACATTGTGTAAGGATAGGTGAACCAAATGAAGAAGTTAATATCTTTATTACTGTCATTTTTAAAAATCGGTTTTATCGGTTTTGGTGGTGGCAGTGCATTGATCCCAATTGTGGAGGAAGAGGTAGTAGCAAATAAGAAGCTATTAAAGGAAAACGATTATAATGATCATGTTATTGTAGCCAACATAACGCCGGGAACATTACCGGTGAAGCTGGCAGCAGCTGCAGGGCGAAAGGTTAGTGGTATTCCTGGTATGATTGGAGCAGCGATCATGGTATCACTTCCTGGAGTGGCCATAACAGTTGTCATGATTTCAATTATGTCCCAATTAAATGATCATGTATTAGAGCAAATTAAATATGCCTCAATCGGTATTTCAATTTTTATCATATTGTTGCTGGTAAATTATATTAATAAAGTTTTCAAAGGTTGTAAAGAGTCCAATATATTATCTCCAAGTTGGATGATTATGCTCCTTGTTTTTTTTCTGACAGCGGGGAAAGAGATCTATAGTATTTTTGAAATTGACATGACACCGATCTTTGATATTTCAACAATTAACATCCTTCTGCTTTCCTTTTTCATAATTTTTTCATGCAGCGGTAAAATTACGTACATGAAAGCAAGTGTAATCGGAGTCATAAGTATTATTTTCATTCTGTGTACGGGTAAATCACAGATCATATCAAATGTAATAATATTTGATATCATAAAGTTAATCATGTTACTTTTCACTTGCTATAGTGTATACAGAAGCATTAAAAAGAGTGGAAAAATGAAGAAGATCCCTGTCAGTGGACTAGTTTCGGAATTAGTGGTATGGGCCGTATTATTTCTAATTTGTTCAATCCCAGCAGTGATTGCGATACAAGGAGTATTTGGATATCTGGGAAATGGTCTGCTTTCTTCTGTAATCTCCTTCGGTGGTGGAGAAGCGTATCTAACGATAGCGGATAGTATGTTTGTATCGGCTGGTACTATTTCCTCAGAGATTTTCTATGGTCAGATCCTTCCGGTTGCTAATGCTCTTCCGGGACCGATACTTAGTAAAGTTTTAGCAGGAATCGGTTATATCATAGGCTTTAATGCCACAGAAAGCGTAGCAACAGGCTATTTATTAGCGATTGGAGGTTATGCAGCGAGTCTCGCAGCTTCCTGTGGAGTTTTCTTTTTCATAAATTATGTATATAATTGTTTTGAAAGCCTTGATATCTTTAAGACTTTAAAGAAATGGATTTTGCCCATCGTATGTGGTTTACTGTTAAGTACAATTGTATCAATGATGACTGAAAATTTTAAGATCATTCTGGAACAGAATATGTCAAGAACAGCAGCGTTACTGATCTGTACAGGAATATTCGGAGTACTATACCTCCTACATAAAAAGTTTCATTTACATGACGTGATCCTAATTATAATATCAGGGGTTGCATCTTTGACAATATGTAATATAATTTAGATACGAATTAGTAACCGTAGGAGAAAGGAGTATCTATGCCCCCAATCAATGTATTAATAAAACCAGCATCAGGACTGTGCAATATGGAATGTGACTATTGCTTTTACTGCGATGAAGCGAATAAACGGTTGCAGAAGTCATATGGTTTTATGTCGGAAGAAACGTTAAAGAATGTAATCAGAAAGACGATCCTAAGAGCGGAAGGCCATATCAGTTATGCTTTTCAGGGTGGAGAGCCAACCTTGCGCGGAATTGAATTTTTTGAAAAGGTGCTATATTATCAGTCAAAATATAATAAGAACAACATCAAAGTAACGAATGCGTTACAAACGAATGGATATGCAATCAATGAAGAGTGGTGCAAGTTCTTTCACGATCATCAGTTTCTGATAGGCGTGTCAATTGATGGGGTTCAGGAGACTCATAATGCGTATCGTCATGATAAGACGGGGGCGGGAACCTATGAAAAAATAGTACACGCCACGAAGCTAATGGATCAGTATGAGGTTGAGTACAATATTTTAACGGTAGTTAATAAAAAAACAGCAGAAAATATAGAACAAATCTATCAGGATTATAAAGCAAGGAACTGGAATTACCAGCAGTATATTGCGTGTCTGGAACCATTGGAAGAGGAGCGCGGCAAAAAGGAGTATGCGCTGACACCAAAGGAATACGGAAGTTTTCTAATAAAGCTGTTTCTTCTATGGTATAGTGATCTTCAAGCAGGAAAACAGCCATATATAAGACAATTTGAAAATTACCTTGCTATATTATTGGGATACCGCGCAGAATGCTGTGATCAGAATGGTGTCTGCGGCATCCAGAATGTAGTAGAGGCAGATGGAAGTGTGTATCCTTGTGATTTTTATATGCTGGATGAATATAGACTTGGTAATTTTAATTACAACCAATTAGATGAAATTTATGAAAAGAGCAGGGAGATTCAATTTATAGAACGTTCCTTGCTATTATCAAAAGAATGCAAAGAGTGTAAATACTTTCCTATATGCAAAGGTGGTTGCCAGAGAAATCGGGATTTGAATGCGGATACAAACTTGTACGAGAATTATTTATGTGAAGGCTATTATCTATTTTTTGAAGCGTGTTATGATAGCATGGTTCAGGCAAGCTCAAATATAAGACTTAATAAAAAATAATTCAATGGAATCGAAGAAAGGGCAAGGACATTAGCAACGAGGATGTCCTTGCCCTTCCTATTTTTATCTGTTTTGCACATTTGACCTCTTGTGTGATTCATTTCTTTGGTATATAATAAATTAAAATAATTAATTAATATATTATCCTGGATTTAAGGATAATAATCTTTGTCTTAGGAAGAAATGCAGAATGCAAAGATAAAAATATAAATGGAGGTATTTGATATGGAATTGTACAAAGATCCGAAACAGCCGATAGAAGCAAGAGTAGAGGATTTGCTTTCAAGGATGACGCTGGAAGAAAAAGTTGCACAGTTGTGCGGTGATTTACCGGCTTCCTTTATTGAAGAGGGAAAAGTCAACACAGAGCTGTTAAAAGAGAAATTTCCAGACGGACATGGACGCTTTACTCAGTATTCGATTGTTGGACTTGTAAATCCTGAACAGATTGCCAAGATCAGTAACACGGTTCAACGTTACTTTGTTGAGGAAACTAGACTTGGAATCCCAGTTGCATTGCAGACAGAAAATCTTTGTGGATATCCGGCCGCCGGTGGTACTTTGTTCCCGGCGATGATAAATATGGGATGTACCTGGGAACCAGAGCTTGCAGAGAAAATGAGTAAAATCATTGGGGAGGAGAGTCGCAGTGTAGGTATCACTTCTGCCATGAGTCCGGTAATAGATGTAGTACAAGATCCCCGTTGGGGCCGAACCTACGAAACGTTTGGAGAGGATCCATATCTGATCAGTCAATTCGGTAATCACTATGTGAAAGGAATGCAGGAGCAGGGGGTCAGCTGTATAGCGAAACATTTCTTGGGATATTCATCAACACAAGGTGGTCTGAATACATCGGCGTGTCGTATGGGCAAGCGAGAGCTCTATGAGATATTTGCAACTCCTTTTGAAGCAGCAGATAAATTAGCAGGACTGGATGCCATGATGGCTAACTATGGAGAGATTGATGGTCTTCCTGTGATTGATAACAAAGAAATTATAGGAACATTATTACGAGATACCATGGGCTTCAAGGGTGTACTGACGTCTGATGGTGCAGCTGTCTTAAAGACATTAAATTACTTTAAAATTGCAAAAACCTACGAGGAGGCTGGACTCCTGGCTAAAAAAGCCGGTACTGATACGGAGATACCGGTTGGAGCTGCTTTCCGTCAATTACCGAAATACGTTCGTTCTGGCGAGTTGGAGGAGGAATGCATCAATGAATCCGTGCGTCGAGTGCTGACAGTAAAGTTCAAGCGTGGTCTGTTTGAGAACCCTTATTGTGATGAGGCAAAAGTACTTGAAGCCTTGAATAATGCCGAAAAAAGAGCCTTAAGTGAGAAAATCGCTGCCAAATCTCTAGTTCTCTTAAAGAATGAAGATATCCTTCCTTTAAAAAAGGAAATGAAGGTGGCACTGGTCGGACCTCATGCTGATTCACTGCGTTACCCGGTAAGTGGATACACCTATCCGGCATACATAGAAATGATGAAGGCTGGAGCCAACGGAGAAACGACCGGTTTTAACGGTTTAGCTGATGAGCAGGAAAAAGCAAAAAGTGGGGGAAAGAAAGTTAATGGGCCTTTTGCTGCAATGTTTGAAATGTTCTCAAAGGAAGAGCAGGATGCTATGAATGATATGAATACGGTTCTGAAGGAAATGGGAACTCGTTCTTTAAGGGAAGTTCTTGCTGAGCGCTTTCTGGTATCCTATGCACAGGGGTGCAGCATCATGGGCAAGGAAACCGATGGTTTTGCACAAGCAGTGGTTGCAGCGCAGCAGTCTGATGTAGTTGTAATGGCATGTGGTGGAAACTCTGGCTGGATCAATGTAACCGGAGGTGAGGGTAAGGATCGACAATATCTTGATTTGCCGGGAGTACAGCAGCAGTTGCTGGAAGCAGTTGCAGCGGTAGGAAAACCAATTGTATTGGTGCTCTATGGACCAGGTGTATTTGCGGTTAACTGGGCGCAGGAAAACTGCGGAGCAATTTTGCAGGCATTTATGCCAGGCCCTTTTGCTGGAAAAGTCATAGCTGATGCGCTTGATGGAACGGTTAATCCGGGAGGAAAGATGACCATGTCTGTGCCAAGAAATACAGGACAGATTCCAATTTATTATAATCACCGTGTTGGATCAGGTTACAACAGCGGAGCTGATACCGCTGCGGCAAGTATCTTCTCAGGTGGTTATGTGGATGGTCCGGCTGATCCGCTCTACTGCTTTGGTCATGGACTCAGTTATACCACGTTTGAACTCGCAGATATGCTGGTATCTGCAACTGAGCTTCCGACCGATGGTAAATTAGAAATCAGCTGCAAGGTGAAAAATACCGGAAATGTGACCGGAGATGAGACGGTTCAGCTATATACTAGTTTCACGGAGGCGCATGTTACCCGTCCAAATAAACAGCTAACTGGTTTCCGTCGAATAACTCTGCAGCCAGGTGAGGAGAAGACAGTAGTGTTCCATTTGGATATGGCGCAGCTGGGCTATTACAATGAGTTTATAGAATTTGTAGTTGAGCCAGGGACGATGAACCTGATGCTAGGAACTAATTCCCGCGATATAATGCTAAGCCAAAGTATATGCCTAATTGGAAAGTCAACGAATGTAATGGGCAGACGTTCCTACGTTTGCCCTACCGAGTTACGTTAAGCTCAGTAAATGCTCAGGTTCATTATAAAGCTTCAAGCACATTGGGATAGTAGAGCATAGTTATTGCGAATAGAAAGGAATATGACTTATGGGTAAAAAACCTCATATTATAATTTTTAATCCGGATGAGATGCGCTCCGATTGCCTTGCCAATCTGGGGCAAAATCCTGCTGCACAGACACCGTTTCTGGATGAGTTCTCCAGGCTAGAGGCTGTCTCATTTCGGAATGCTTATTGCCAAAATACGGTGTGTGTACCCAGCCGATGCAGTTTTTTTACCGGTTTGTACCCTCATGTCAATGGCCATCGGACGATGCAGCATTTGTTACGGAGCCATGAGTCGAGTCTTTTTTCGGAATTAAAGGATGCAGGATACTATGTTTGGATGAATACGCGTAATGATTTAGTTGCTGGACAGATACCCGGATTGATGGAAGCACACGCAACCGAGATCTATTATGGTGAAGATTGCCCCAAATCACCTGGTCCGGAAAATAGAGAGTTTCGCGGGCAGCCTGGGGATAAAAATTATTACTCTCATTATGAAGGCAGGTTGTCATTGGATGAGAGTAATAAGCATTATTCTGCTGATGATGGCATTGTGGATGCGGCAATTGACCGCATTCTCCATCCCGTGGATGATCGTCCGCTGTGTATGTTCTTAGGGCTAATGTATCCGCACACTCCATATGCAGTGGAAGAACCATATTTTTCTGCCATCGATCGGAAGAAGCTTCCCAGGAGGGCTTTTGCCGGAAAGGGAAAGCCTCAGATGGAAGCAGACTTGAAGCGTCTGATGGGGATGGACGCTTATACCGAGCAGGACTGGGATGAGTTACGTGCCTGCTATTTAGGAATGTGCATGAAGGTGGATGTTCAATTCAAACGCCTGTGTGATGCACTGAAAAAAGCGGGAATTTATGAGGATTGTGCTATTTTCTTCCTCAGTGATCATGGTGACTATGCCGGTGATTTTGATTTACCAGAGAAATCCCAAAATACCTTTGAGGATTGTCTAACTAAGGTTCCTTTCCTTGTTAAACCGCCCAAAGCTGAGATGGTTGATCCAGGAATCTCGGATTCTTTGGTCGAGCTGGTAGATTTTTATGCAACTGTGATGGATTATGCCGATGTGGAATCCGATCATGATCACTTTGGGCGAAGTTTACGGCCTGTTCTGGAGAATCGAAGCAGAGAATTGCGGGAATATGCCTTTTGTGAGGGAGGGAGGATGCCTTGGGAGACACAGGCAGATGAATATCATCCGGCTGCTGGAAGTTCGGGTAAGATTCCTGAGGCCAGTATGTATTGGCCGAGGCAGACAGCACAACTTGATGCCGATGCTCATAGCAAAGGAACAATGATACGTAATCATACTTATAAATATATTCATCGAGCGAATGGAAAGCATGAATTTTATGATTTACAATCCGATCCATTGGAAGAGAATAATGTTATCGGGGATGCCAAGTATGAAGAAGAGATAACTAAGCTGAGATTATGCATATTGGACTGGTATCAGCAGACTTGCGACATCGTTCCCCGAGATTGTGACAGACGTTTAACCGATCGAATGATGTGGGCAATGATAAAACCGGATTGTCCAGCTCAGCTCGAAGAAAAAGCATGGGAAATGATCCGTGACGGAAAGGGAATGGCATACATCAAAGCACAGCTAGCAATTTTGCAGGCAGATAGATGATGACTTCAAGGCGATACTTGAGAAAGCAAGCCAAATGATAATAATTTAACTCATTAGATAGGACTGCATAGAATCATTATGCAGTTCTATTTGTTAAAATAGGTGACTTGGCATGAAAGGAAGAAAAATGGATAATGGTATAAGATTAGGGGAGGAAAAAGTAGGAAAGTTACTGTGGAAGTTTGCAATACCTGCTATCATTGCACAGCTGGTTAGTATTTTATACAATGTGGTAGACAGAATCTATATTGGACATATGCCGGGGATAGGTGATGTGGCATTGACAGGTCTAGGCTTGTGTTTTCCAATTATTATGATTGTTTCAGCTTTCGCAGGTATGATTGGCCAGGGTGGTGCACCACGGGTTGCAATTTATATGGGGAAAGGGCAGCAGAAGGCTGCCGAAGAGGTGCTTGGTAATTGCGTATCAATTTTAATCTTTTTAGCTATGTTACTTACAATTGTTTTAGAAATATCAGCGGAGCCAATTTTGCGGTTATTTGGTGCAAGTGATAACAGTTTAACTTACGCGCTTCCCTACTTACGTATTTATATTTTAGGAACCGTTTTTGTTATGCTTTCGATGGGATTGAATGCTCTTATTATTACACAGGGTCATTCTGGTATTGGTATGGCGACTGTAATGATTGGTGCGGTTTTAAATATCCTGCTAGATCCGCTTTTTATCTTTGTATTTAAGATGGGTGTTGTGGGAGCAGCAATTGCAACTGTTATTTCACAAATGGTATCAGCATTATGGGTATTACATATTCTAATCACTGGTAAGACGAATTTAAAAATAAGATCAACCTTTTTAAGGATTAGACCAGCTGTTATAATACCTGTATTATCTTTGGGTTTTTCAACCTTTATTATGACAGCTACGGAAAGTGCCTTGAGTATCGTTTTTAATATTTCGCTTGCAAAGTATGGCGGCGATGTAGCGGTTGGTGCTATGGCTATTATTGCAAGTCTTATGCAATTTCAGACACTTCCGGCTCAAGGAATTGCACAGGGTGCACAACCAATCATAAGCTTTAATTATGGAGCCGGTAAAATAAAACGAGTGAAAAAAACATATCGATTGCTTCTATTGTTAGATTTTGGGTATACGTTCATTTTTTGGATATTAATTTATTGTTTTTCGGAGGAATTTGTTAAAATCTTTAATAACAGTTCACAAGAACTATTAAATGTAACGGTTGATGCCATCCGTGTTTATTTTGCTATTTCCGGTATATTTGGAATCTTAATAGCAATTCAGAGGATTCTAAATGCTTTGGGTCAAGCCAGGCTGTCTCTTGTCATTGCATGCTTAAGAAAACTCATTTTGCTGATTCCCTTGATTTATATTATGCCGATGTTCTTTGAAGACAAGCTATTTGCAGTGTTTTTAGCAGAGCCTATTGCGGACTTTCTAGCGATAAGTATTGCATTTGTTTTATTTGCATTAAATATAAAAAAAATTCTTGCTCAAGTATAAGTTTCACTCTCTTTTAGAAACAAGAAAGTGAATTCAAAGGGAACATGAAAGCAGAAAAGAAGAACCATAGGATAAAAAGAGAGCTTCTTCAGGATGTTTTTATAAGAATCCTGAAGAAGCTCGAGATGATATTTTCAAATTTCATATCCCTTGTAATCATCCATTTTTTCGTAAGTATCCTAAGGGTGTGGATCTGACTACTTTAAGCCAAGGAAAGCTAAATTAGTTATTCTATAAAGGTTTTAAGATCATTTTGCACAGCTACGGCAGCGGCACCTTCGGCACCACTGAATTCATTTGGCTCAACAAAGAGGAATTCAGTATCCATATTCGTAGCTGTATATAGATTCTTATGAATTACACTCATGAGTTGTTCCTGATTCTTCTGACTCTGAAAAAGATGGCTGTCAATTAGAATACATTGTGGTTTAACAAAATTATCAATATTTGCAATCGCGATACCTAAATGAAAAATCGCATTTTCCAATATGGTATTAATGGTTTGGTCACCTTCGGATTGCGCCTGTAAAATCTCATATATGGTTGGAGCATCGGTATTATTGCAAAGCTGGCTTAGGATAGTTGCCTGACCCTTGTGAATTGCTTCGATACAATTAGCGATAATTGCTCGTTCACTGGAAAAGGCCTCCAAACAGCCATGATTTCCGCAATTGCAGACAGGCCCGCTGGAGTCGATGATCATATGTCCAACCTCACCTTGACCAATAATGGATTCATGAAAACTAAGATGAGTATACATCAAAGGACAAGCGATTCCTGTTGAGACTAAGAAATAGGCAAAAGACTGGTAATTGTCCATTCGTTCATGACCAAATAAGTAAGAGCCATAAGCTCGTGCGCCAGCATTATTCTCGATGGAGATTGGCCCGCTGTAGTTTAACAGCCTGGATAGATCACTACGAACATTTTTATTCTCCCATCCATAACCTGGATGAACAGTTAAAATCCCCTCATTGCGGTCAACAAGTCCGGGTAGGCATAGACCGATACCTGCGATTTTAGCCTTAGGGATTTTACTGGTGCGCAATAGCTTTTTTACTAGCTCGCAGGTTTGAGTAATTGCTTCATCGTAGTCGTAGTATGCGGTATCATCCGCGATGGTTTTTAACGATTTTCCGCGATAATCAGTGATACAAGCACGGCGCAGCGCACCACGCATCTCAATTCCTATAAAATATCCGCCATCGTCCTCAATATCTATCAATGATGCCTTACGTCCAAGGGCTTTTTCGGAAGCCTTCGTATTCTCGACCTCTTTGATTAGGCCTTTTGAAAGAAGAAAATTGACGGTAGTAGTGATTGTCGGAAGTGTGAGAGATAGTTTTTCCGATATTTCAATTCTTGAAATTGGACCATCGTGATAAATCATCTGTCGAATTGCTGACTGGTTGGTAACTTTAACTCTCGACAGATTATTTCCATTGGCAATTTGCATAATATTAGTTTCCTTTCTGTACATTATATATCATTCTCATACGCTCTATATGGCTTACATAAATTACTATTAATTATAAACAAACTGTAGTATATTTCAAGCAATTCTTAAACTTTTCCTTTTATTAGGCTACAAGATTATTCAGCATGACTTGAAAAATAAAAAATAAATCAGAATGCTGGGAAAGCATAATGCTCCCCCGATTTGATGGCCACCTTTGGATAGCACAGGAGAGCATTGAAGCTATTATGAAAGGTGCGGATAACGCGGGAGAATATGCTCCTTTGTCATTCGATCGACCTCGGCCAGATCATCAATAACCTGCTGCGGATTGAAGAAGTGGACAAAGTCTTTTATCAATTGCTCACCTTCTGCAGCAAGAGCATCCCGTTCTGCAATAGAGCGACTACCTTCTCCGCCGCCATGATCTGAGAACTGTTCGAAAAGGTATCCAACATTACCGGGAGAAGTTGCGAGGGAATTCAGACGTTGAACGATAGAATTGAAAGACTTACTTGAGGGAATCACCGTAGGATCTTCTTGCTGTTCGGCGTTAGGATCTACATAAAGATAATCCAACTGATTCATTTGCTTGTATGCACCGTACATAAGCTGTTTAAACGGTATACCATTTACCTTCCAGCCATTTTCTATGGCAATCTGAAAGGCCTGAATCAGGCTAATATGTACAAAGGGAATCATGGTTTCATGAAAGGAATCCATGATAAAGCTGTTAATCGTAAGGTAGGCTGGTCCATGCCCTGAGAGGAATATCTGTTTCCTAAAACCTTGTTTTAGCAAGCTTGCTGATAGGTGTTTTAAATAAGCAACACCTTCAGCGATACTCATATATACGGTACCGCGTCCAGTTCGTGTTGCACCTGGATAAAAGAAAGGAAGGCCGGATAATGTGAGACTGTCGGTGGCTTCCGCCATCTTTTCTGCAATTGCCTCCACATAAATCGTTTCGCAATCCAGGGGTAAATCACCATGTAATTCTACAGTGCCGACAGGTATAAAAATGACATCTCGCCCACGGTTTAAATAATCTTCTACTTCACTATTTCTCATTTTATTCAAAATACGTGTTGTCATAGGAATCCTCCATATAAATAATATGAAAATAATTAAATTAATTAATAAAAATAATAACAGAATAAATATTAGATTACAAGTGATAAAAATCGATTTAAGTTTTAGCATATTGATATTATAAAAAAAACGTGATACAATATAATTAATCAATTTAATTAAATAAAATAAAATTAGAAAGGATACCTATGGGATGAAAGATATTTTACTTTATATGTCGGATCAGCATTCCTATAATCTTCAAGGTTACGCGGGAAATTCAATTGTTCGAACTCCTAATTTGGATCGTATCGCCAGAGAAGGAACCACAATGACAAATGCATATACCCCATGCCCACTTTGTGTGCCGGCACGTGCGGCAATGATTTCTGGAAGTCTTCCTAGTAATAATGGTGTTTTATTTAACTTTAACTCTATTAACTCTGACAGTGCTACCTTCCTTCACAGTCTGACAGTCTCCGGATATGAGACGGTTCTATGCGGACGGATGCATTTTGTTGGACCCGATCAGCGTCATGGATATGCAAAGCGTATTGCAAAAGAGCGTACGCCGGTATACCACAATAATCCCCCCAAGACAAAAGAAGAAGCTGAAAAGAAGTCCAAGGTAACTGGATTTGATGAGAATAGCTCCCTTTATTATATTGGTGCGGGTGATTCTCCGGTCTTGGCCTATGACCGCTATGTCGTGGAGGAAGCACTGGAATATCTGAGCAAGGAGCATGAGCGACCACAATTCTTAACGATTGGTACATATGGGCCGCATTTTCCTTATGTAGCTCCGGAGGAGCTTTATGAATATTACTGCGATAAGATTAGTCTGGAGGATATTTCAGAGGAATTTCAGGGACATCCGGCTTTAAAAGGTAAATTCCAGGAGGCGGATCCGGAAGTGGCCCGGGCAGCCCGGGCAGCTTATTATGCTTTAGTAGAGCAGCAGGACAGACATATTGGTACGGTTTACCATGCATTTCAGGAGTATTTGAAACGAACGGGGCATGAAGGGGTCTTTATTTATGTTTCGGATCACGGTGATATGAACGGAACCCATGGTTATTATGGAAAGCAGGTATTTTATGAACCTTCTGCCCATATTCCGTTCTTAATTCAAGGGGATGGAATCCCAGCCGGAAAGCAGATTCATAATCCAACCAGCCTTTTAGATATTGGACCCACAATTTGCGCGTTAGCTGGAGCAGAGATACTAGCCGGCGATGGAAGAAATATTTCTGATCAGATCCTGGAAGACACTTCGGATGGGGATCGAATGGTAGTTAGTGAGTTATATACCTATTTAAACAATGGTGATACATCCCTGGGAAGGATGGTGCGCTGGAAGGAATGGAAGTTCTTTACTTATTCCGGCTTTCCTGAGGATGATGTGCTCTTTGATCTTGAGAAGGATTTAAAGGAAGAGCATAACGTGATAGCGCAATTTCCTGACATTGCAGGAAAGCTTCGAGAGAAGGCAAATTCCTATAAGAGCTATGATGAGGTAATGGTGTATGAAAACTGGGTGATGCAGCAGCTTCGTATTCTGATGAAGTGTGATTATGATAACGCTGAGGAAAGATGGATTCCGTCCGGGTTAGAAGAAGTTGAAAATCCTATTTGCAGCAAGAAACCATTTCAGCCGACACCGTGGGTAAAGCATATGATGAGCCGGCTTCATAAACAGAATTAATCATATATTAAGGAGGAAATAACAATGAGAGTAAAACAGGTTAAAGATATTGATGCTTTTTTTAAGGCACTGGAAACCTGCCAGGGCAGGGTGGAACTAATCACGGATGATAAGGATGTCCTTAATTTGGCATCAAAATTGACCCAATTTATTGGATTGACCAGAGTGTTCAGCAATCCCGATATAGCTTCTTATGAAATCGTATGCTATAACGGAGAGGATTATAATAATATCAAAGAATATCTGGTTCCTGCTGATCCTGCGTAAATAGATAGTGAAGAGTTTGACTAAATAATTGATAATCACCATGAAAGACAAGGCTAGCCTTGATAAAAAACATAATAGATTGAGAAAGGGAAGATAAGTTATGCCAATTATACCATTAAGACCTCTTTTGGAGGCAACCGACAGATACAATTTTGCTCAAGGTGCGTTCAATGTGAATGCAGTAGCACAGATCAAAGCAGCAATCGAGGTTCATGAGATGTTACGTAGTCCGGTAATCCTGCAGGGAGCAGATCTGGCAAACGGCTTTATGGGAGGAAGAACAGACTTTTTAAACTCAACCATAGAAGATAAACGAATTGGTGCAAAAAATATCGGAGATGCTGTACGTAAATATGGTGCTTATTCTTCTGTTCCTATTGTTTTGCATTTGGATCATGGTAAGGATTTTGATTCCGTGAAGGCTGCTATTGATGGAGGCTATACCTCAGTTATGATTGACGGATCGTCCCTGCCCTTTGATGAGAATGTGGAATTAACCCGTGAGGTGGTAAAATATGCACACGAACGAGGCGTATCGGTGGAAGGTGAGTTAGGCGTTCTGGCCGGCGTAGAGGATCATGTGTTTTCGGATGCCTCAACCTATACCAATCCAATGAAAGCAATTGAATTTTTTAAGAAAACTGAGGTGGATTGTCTTGCTATTTCCTATGGTACCATGCATGGAGCAGTAAAAGGAAAAAACGTAAAGCTGCGTCAGGAAATTGTTATTGCAATCAAGGAATGCTTAAGACATGAAAAAATCTTTGGTGCATTGGTGTCTCATGGTTCCTCAACGGTTCCCAAATATATTGTTGATGATATTAATGCTCTTGGCGGTGAAATTAAGGAAGCAGATGGAATATCAGTAAATGAAATTAAACAGGCAATTGCTTGTGGCATTGCAAAAATTAATGTTGATACAGATTTACGCTTGGCAGTGACCAGAAACTTACGGGAGTATTTCTACCAGCATCAGGATAAGAAAAATAGTCCATCAATCGGCAAGATATATCAGTTGTTGGAAGAAAAGAAATCAGCGTTTGATCCTAGAGTTTTTCTTACTCCGATTATGGACACTGTGATGAAGGGTTCGAAAATAGATGATGACGTTCAAGCAGTGATTGAGCGTATCGAACTAGGGGTAAAAGAAGTTGTCGGGACTTTGATCGTAGAATTTGGTTCCGTAGGAAAAGCCTCTCTCGTTGAACTTTTGACCACTGAAGATATGATTAAGAGATATAAAAAATAGAAGACATTTTGAAGGTATATAAAAATGGCTTTTCAAAAGAAACATCGAACATGAGAACCTGATAAATAAATGTAAGGATTGGTGGATTTAATGCAAGGTAATAATTGGGCAGCAATTGACGAGGGCATCTTGGAGAAATATATTCAAACTTTTAGCGGAAAAATTGTTCTTGGAATTGATGGTTTTATTGACCAGGTATGGCAGGTGGTTGAGACAAGAACAACAGATAATAACTATGTTCTCATTGATAAGATGCAGAAATTCGGTGAGCTTATTGTCAACCGCAAGGAAGGTGGTATGGCAAATGAATTAATTAAAAAAAGACGAAGCTATGGTGGGTTTACAGCAAACACAGGAAAAGCTTTAGGAAATTTGGAGTTATCTACTACCTTGCTGGGAATGTATGGTAAAGAAGGAATTGATAAAATCTTTGATGAATTAAGCAAAAAATGCACATTAATATCCATTGGCGATCCAGTGATCAGTACAATTCTTGAATTCACTGACGGGAAAATAATGATGCCGAATCTGGACGATTTATTAAGATTTACCTGGGATGATTTTGTGAATGCACTCGGAGCTGATCAGTTGGAAAAGATCTTATTGGAGGCTGATGTTGTATCTTTGGGATATTGGTCAAATATGCCAGCTTTTGATGAATTTATGAATAAGCTCAATGAGAACTATTTTCATACAAAATGCCCCAAAAGATTATTTTTTGATTTCGCTAATATAAAAAAAAGAAGCAAAGAGGCAATCATCGATACCTTTAAGGTCTTAGAGAGAATTAATAATAAAATTCCGGTTACGCTAAGTCTGAATGAGCATGAGGCGGTTTTATTATTTTCTTATTATGGCAAGGAATTCTTAGATCGTAGTCTGGAAGATGCACAATCGACTGACAGCATCAGAAGTATCATAGGCCTGGATGAGCTTATCGTTCATACTCCCCAATATGCAGTAATTTCATCAGTATCAGAGGGAGTAGGAATATTAGAGCAGGATTACTGTGAAGCTCCTGTTATAACAACTGGAGCAGGTGATACTTTTAACGGTGGCTATATAGCATCCTGTCTTGAACAATTGAATGCGGTTGAGAGGCTGGCCATAGCAAATGCGGCAACTAGGTATTATATAGGCAATGGTCATACGCCGAGCAGGGAAGAGCTGCTCTCAGAAATAAAGAGAATAAAAGGGGCTCTTGCTTAAACTTAGATAGAAACTAATGAAAAGGACTTGAGAAATTCTATATAAAATATTTCGTTTGTTTCTCTATTAATGATAAGAAATGGAGAATTATTTGAGTTATGAAAAAATTTCCAGGTGGAAAATTTAAAACAAATTTGGGGTTGGATAAAACACGAAACAGACTTATTTTAGCTTTTTTTGTACCGGTGCTACTAATTATTGCATTAGGGATTATTTCATATGAAATAGCTTCTCAAGGACTGATCAATAGTTATGAAGCATCGGCGAAATCTGCTACTCAGGGAAAAGCAGATTTAATCGCTTATAACATGGAAGCATTGATTCAGAAGGCGGATGTATTAGTAGGAAATGAAGTGATAATAAGATACTTTTCCGGTTTTTATGAGAATAATCCGCAAGAGCAAAAAAGCAGATGGAATGAAATTACATCTCTTGTTTCAAAGGAGATAATAGCACAAGAATTTATCTCTAACATTTATATAGTAACGCAAAATGGTGAGCATTTCTCTGGAAACGGAACGGAATTCAGTAACTTTGATTATAATGAGTTTATGCAGAAGGAAGGTGCAACCCTGGCAGAATCAGAGTCAGGTAAAGTCTGGGTTGGAGAACATCCCTATTTGGATCAGGCGACGGGAAGTGGAAAATCCGATTATGCATTGAGTTATATTTGCAATATTAATAATTTTATCAATGAACCGATGGGTTGTTTGGTGATAAATGTATCTACAAAATCCATACAAAAGATGATTAATAATGTAGATATGTCCAAGGGAAGCTTTATCGGGATGATCACAAATGATGGAAGAGAAGTTTTTACAGATAATGTGGATCAGGAGTTTAACCTGTCAGGGCAATCATTCTATCAATCATTCAAGGAAAGCACGGATATAACCAAGAGTGATTATGTTGACTTAAAGGGCAAGAAATATTTATTTACATATAGCAAAATTGGTGAATCCGGCAGTGCAATTTGCACCTTTGTTCCTAAATCTGAAATTCTATCAAAGGCGAATGAATTAAAGATAATCACAATTGGCATGATCTTTTTTGCCGCAGTGATTGCAATTGTCCTTGGAGGTTTCATTGCGAATGGGTATAGCAAGACACTAAATGGCATTAATCGGGTACTGCAACAGGCGGAAAAGGGTGATTTAACATCCTTGACGAAGGTTACGCGGCGCGATGAATTCCGTACCCTTGGCGGATGTATTAACGATGTAATTAAGAGCATGGGAAGATTAATCGGTCAAATGACAAGCAGCAGTGATACCGTATCGAAATCGGCCTCGATACTTACGGATAATTCACTCGCTTTAGTCTCAGCGACGGAGAGTATTGTACAGGCGATTCAGGATATCGAGATGGGCGTAGTTCAGCAGGCAGAAGATGCAGAAGCAGGCTTGCTGCAGATGAATGATCTCGTAGAGAAGGTCGATGATCTGTATGAAAGAACGCATAATATCGAGAAAATTGCCAGTGATACATCTGAACTTGTCCAGAGTGGCATGAGCAGTATGAATAATCTTAGTGAGAAAGCAGGCGACACAAAAGAAGTCACAAAAAATGTGATAGGAGATATTGAAAAGCTTGAGCAGGAAATAAGTGCAATTTCAGGGATTCTGGAAACGATGAGCCAAATAGCGGATCAAACAAATCTTTTATCTTTGAACGCTTCCATTGAGGCTTCCAGGGCAGGTGAATTTGGACGCGGCTTTTCTGTAGTTGCATACGAAATTCGCAAACTGGCAGAACAATCAATTAATGCATCATCGGAAATCGCTAAAATAATTGGCAAGATTAATAGTCAGACAAGAACGACTGTAGAAAGTGCCCAATATGCCGAAAGTATAGTATCTTCTCAGGAAGTAGCTCTGTCACAGACGATTAGTGCTTTTCAGGATATCAATAGACATGTGGGAGATTTAACCGAAAACTTAAGTAAAATGGTTACCAATGTCGAAGGAATTGAAACGGCAAAAAATAATACATTAAAGACGATGGAAAGCATATCTGCGACGACAGAAGAAACTGCTGCAGCATCGGAAGAGTTAAATGTTAGTGCAGCGAATCAGCTACAGACTGTAAATTCCTTAAATGATATTGTGCAGCAATTGAAGGATAATTCTGATTCACTAAAGAATTCTGTTAGCATATTCAAAATTAATGATTCTGTAATTATAGAGTAGGAGAAGAAGGAAAATGAAAATTGGATTACTTACGAACTTTCTTGTAAAAGAAGGTATGAAAGATATTTTTGAAGTTGCTGATTGGGCAAGTGAAAACGGCTTTGAAGATCTGGAAGTCGGCCCCACTCTACCTATGGATTATGACAAGTTTTCAAAAGTAATTAACTCAGGGAAAATTAAAATTAATTCACTTACCTATTGCCGTAATTATTTAAGTACGGATATGGCAGAAGCAACGATGCATATCGAAGAATTAAAGAAAAGAATTATATTTGCAAGTGATTTGGGCATTGAAAAAATCGTCACATCCACAGGCATCGATAAAAGCGTCGAAGAGGGAGTGTATGATCGTGCTGATGCAATCAGGAAGATACCGGAAAGAAGTTTGGACAAGTTTCTTGCTGTATTTGAACCAATTATTAAGCTTGCAGAAGAAAAAAAGGTGAAGATTGCTTTTGAAAATTGTCCTCTTATGGGAAACATTGCGATATCGCCGGTCATGTGGAGAAAAATATTTCAGCTGATTGACAGCCCCAATGTTGGACTTACCTACGATCCTTCTCATTTGGTTTGGCAGTTTATTGATCCTTATGAACCAATTCAAGAATTCAAAGATCGTATCTTTCATGTACATGCAAAAGATACCCAGATTCACAGAAAACTATTAAAGGAGAGCGGGTTTTTAACGGATTTTAGATGGTTCAATTATCGAATTCCGGGAAGAGGAGAAATCGACTGGAATAGGTTCTTGACTGAGCTAAAGCAAATTGGTTATTCAAATACGATTAGTATCGAGCATGAAGACGCTGACTATGAACAGAATCTCGATGCTGTAAAAGAAGGACTTGTGCTAGGGCAGCAGCATTTAAAAAAGTTTATATAGTGTGAAAAATTAAAGATTTAACGCATGCAACTTTGTGCCTGCGACCAAAGGTTGCAGACTTTGGAAAAAGGAAGGGGTATTAAGATGATTAGAATTGGAATCGTTGGAACAGGTGATACGATAGGAATTGCAAAACTACATATCAATGCTTTTAAACTAATTGAGGAGGCAACAATTAGTGCGCTTTACGATTATTTACCGGAAAGAGCGGATAAATATAAGGATGAGTTTAAACTGGATGAAGCTAAAGTGTGTGTGTCATACGAAGAATTGTTAGAACATTCGGATGCAGTTATTATCTGTACGCCCAACTTTACACATGATGACCTTATTGTGAGAGCTTTGAATGCAGGAAAGCATGTATTATGTGAAAAACCTTTTGGTAATAATGCAAAAGAATGTGAAGCTGGATTGCGATTAAGTAAGGTGACGGATAAAATTTGCATGCTTGGTCTTTGTTATCGCAATATACCAGCAATGAGATATATCAAGAAAATGATTGACGATGGCACGTTAGGAGAAATTTATTACATTAGACAATCCCAAGGGGGAAATAGAATTGCTGCTCCGGAAGTGAAACTTGAGTGGAGAATGCAGGAAGATTTGTCTGGTCCAGGGGCTATCGCTGATTTTGGAAGTCATATGCTTGATTTGGCAGATATGCTGACTAGCGAGAAATCAGGCAAAATAACAGAAGTAAGTTGCATGGAGCATACCTTCATAGATAATAGACAAGTAATTGGGAAAGAAATGTATGGACCGGTGACTAATGGTGATGTTGCTGTATTTCATGCTAAGACTGAGAAAGGAACTCTGCTCTCCTTTACAGCGAGCCGTATTGGTGCACATCACACATTAGATATCTACGGAAGTGGGGGATCAGTAATCTTCAGAGGAGAAAAACCATTTGAAATTACATTTTTGAAAAAAGAAATTAATGGTGCTTATGAGAAGGAGGCAGAAACACTCCAAGTTCCCAAGGAATTGTATATGGAAGATGATAAAGTGCCTGAAGTACCATTCTTGATTAATTTTTACCTGCAGGGTAAAGAATTCGTTGATGCAATCAGTGGAAAAAGAGAAAGCGGCTCCGGCTTTGAACATGGTATCTATATACAGAAGCTAATTGATGCATTACAAGAATCAGCAAAAACAGGAAAAATGTTAAAAGTAGATTGATAGGAGGTTTACAGATGAAACTCGGATGCCATGCTGTACTATTTAAGGATAGAATTGCAACAGATACGAAGGGACTTTTAACTGAAATCAGAGAAACAGGATTTTCAGGAGCCGAGATCGGAGCAAGGTTTTTTGGAACCGACAAAAAGGAATACTTAGGGCAAACATTAAATGCTACGGATATGTTAATGTCAGGCATGCATGCTACATGCATACTCACAGACCTGCTTGATAAAAAGCAGGAGGTTGTTGATGGATTTACCAAAGTCGTAGACTTTGTCAAAGATATGAAGGAGCATAATATTATCTTAACGGGTATTCATAAATGGCCAATGGATAATCCTGATATGGATAGCCGGTTAACAGATCCTAATAGTGTTAAAATGATTGCCAGAGAGCTAAATGAATTGGCTCTTTTGGCTAAGGAACAAGGTGTCAGAGTTCATTACCATAACCATTCCTGGGAATTTGATAATGATGCTTTGATTTTTAACAGCATTGGAAAATATGCGCCAGATTTATATTTTGGACTTGATACCGGCTGGGCATTTTCCTCAGGCTATGATCCGGTGGAATTAATGAATCAGTATCCTGGACGTTTTCATTACGTTCATTTACGTGATTATGACAAAACAACGAAGCAATTCGTTGCCTTAGGAAGCGGAGATATGGATTATATCCGCTTAACGAATAAGTTAAAGGAAGTATTAGATTCCGAGGATTGGGCAATCGTTGAGTATGAGACAGGTGACGAGGACATAAACCGCTATAAATTAGCTTTTGAGTATATTACAAAATATATGAAATAAGAGCAGCATCAACATTGATGATCCAAAATAATGGCTATTGAGAGAGAAGAGTTTCATGGTTGATATCCGTTACATAAAACTGATTTATCAGTTTTATGTAACATAAGGATAGGCAGTGAATTTTGTTATTATCTAGGTACATAGATAGAAGGAAAGGATTTGTACGATGAAGAAGCTTAGGATAGGAATTATTGGATGCGGTAGAATTTCAAGCGTTTATCGTGATGCTTTTTTAAAGTTGGAGGATTTGATCGAGGTTGTTGTTGCGGTGGATAAAGATATTGAGAGGGCTAAGCGGTTTTCAGACGATTTTCCCGGATGTATTTTTGCTGATAATTTAACAAGTGTGATTACCTCAGCTACCATTGATGTAATGCATGTTCTTACGCCGCATTTTTTGCATAAGGATCATGTGATTCAATGTCTGGAGGCAGGTATTAATGTCCTTACAGAGAAGCCCATTGCGATAAGTATGGAAGATGCATATGAAATGTGTGCTGTTGCAAGAAAAACAGGTAAAAAGCTGGGAGTTATTTTTCAAAATCGATACATCGATGGAATAGTACATGCAAAGAAAATGTTACTGGAAGGTAGAATGGGAAAAATAACCGGAGCTTGGTCAAGCTTAAATTGGTGGCGTCCGCCTTCTTATTATGAATGTGACTGGAAAGGCACCTGGGAGAAAGAAGGTGGGGGTGTTGTAATCGACCAGGCAATTCATAGTATTGACTTGGTTCGATACCTTATGGATTGCGAAGTAAAATCCGTAAAAGGTCATATTGACACCAGAATACTGTCTCATATCGAAGTGGAAGATGTAGCGGATGCGGCTATAACTTTTGAAAATGGTGCAGTTTATTCCTTCTATGCATGTAACTATTTCACTGCCAATAGTTTGATACAGATCATGGTTAGCACCGAGAAGGGTACTATTTCTTTAAGCGGTGACACGGTTACGATTCATCTGGATGGTAAAGATACTGTCATTGAAAATAGTTCCGATGCTGGTAGGGAAGAGCATGCCTACTGGGGAAAATGCCATTTGGATCAAATAAAGGATTACTACAACTGTCTATTAAAGAATCGCCCTGTTCCTATTGCACCGGAAGATGCAACGAAAACGCTTGAAATTGTATTAGCAATCTACCAATCCTCAAGAGAGGGTAGAGAAATTACGAAGACCAAATAATGCGAGGTACAATATGAATTCAGAGATGAGCGAGGAAATCGGGCTAAATAGTTCTGCATTGCAATTGAATTTATGGAATATCCACTATGTATGTACCTTAATTGTAAATTTCATCATCAATCTTGCAAGTATTCTATTAATGACACTATTACCGTTATTTACATTAACCATAGGCTGTAATAATACAATGGTTGGGTTGCTAACACTAATTCTGACGGCCTCATCCTTGTTGTTTCGGCCTCTCTTCGGTAATTTAATCGATACGAAAGGGCGTAGGGTAGTACTGATTATTGGTCTCTGCATTTTTGCAACTGCTACAATATTTCTAATATTTTCTCCCAATATAGTACTACTTCTTTTATTACGTTTTTTTCAAGGAATTGGACTAAGTGGTTATTCAACAGCCCTTGGAACGATTCTATCAGATATTGTGCCGTCAGAGAAGCTTTCAGAGGGTGTGGGGTATTTTGGTATTTCAGCAACGATTGCAATGGCGGTGGCACCCGCTTTAGGTTTGCATTTCAATGATAAATTTGGATATCCGGCTGCTTTTGCGGCTGCATTTGGCTTTGTACTGCTTAGTCTGGGAGTTGCATTTTTTATAAGCTATGAAAGCAGAGCCTCCATTCTTCCCAAGAAACATAGTCGTAATTCAATTTCAGTAACAAGCGTAGGCAAGGAAAAGGATAAAAGTTTTATTGAAATATCAGCTATAAAGACCTGTGTGGTTGTTGTGTTTACTTCATTTGCAGTATCATCTGTGTTCTCCTTCATGCCATTATTCGCAAAAGAACGTGGCATTAATAACATAGGACTGTTTTTTGCTGTCTATGCGGCATCAGTAATTGTAACAAGGTTTTTAACCGGAAGAGCAGCTGACCAATATGGATATTCGAAAGTCTTTGTGCCGGCAATTATAATTACGCTGCTGTTATTTATTACATTGATTTTTGCTCATACGCTTCCTATGGTTCTTCTTGCCGCCGTATTTTATGGTGTTGGTTACGGAACGGTACAGCCAATCTTAAATGCTATTGTTATTAAGTTGAGCCCGCCTGAGAGGCGGGGCGCAGCAACAGCAACCTATTACGCAACTCTGGATATCGGCTTTGGAATCGGCTCCTTTGTATGGGGCGCCATTTCACAGGCTGCGGGCTTTGGAGCAGTGTTTTTGGGTTGTGCATTATCCATTGCCTTAGCCTTATCGGCATATTGGTACATTCTTCATCCTTCACTTAAGGAATCGGTATAGTTAAGAGATTTAGCAGAAAACAGATCATAATAGAAGTAATATCCTCATTACAATAAAAATTGAGAACAGATTTATATTATAAAAATGGGCAAGACCCTTCAGGGTCTTGCCCATTTATGATATCCCCATAGATCAATTCTTATTTAAATTCTTTTTTGAGGTCTGTCGTTGATTAATTTGCAGCAGCTCTCTCTAGTGATAATCTGAAAAGGTAGTTCAACCTTGACATTAATGCTCTTTCCATTTTCAATTCGGTCGATTAATATTTTTGCGGACATCTTTCCCAATTCCTCCATTGGGATACGTATTGTTGTCAGCATTGGAGACATGTATTGTGCAGTATCGATATCATCAATGCTGATAACGGATATCTCGTCAGGTATGCTATAACCACACTCTTTAATCGCTTTCATGGCACCGATTGCTGTGGAATCATTCGCGCAGAACAATGCAGTTATGTTCTTGCCTTTTTTTAAATACTCTTTGATTCCGTTGTAACCACCCTCGGAAGACATAGGTGCTACGATAATATTTTCTCTTAAAACAGGGAGCTTAAGAGTATTCATGGCATCAAGATAACCCTGATATCGTAATTCTTTATGCTTTTCCCCAATATAAGCAATAGAACGGTGTCCAAGCCTATGAAGATAATTAATTGCAGCAATAGAAGCCTGATATCCGTCGCTTATGATCTGATCAAATTCAGAATCAATTTTATTGAGCCCTACATAAACAACATGTTTATACTGCGTGTTTATAAAATCTAATAAATTCTTATCAAATCTCCCCAATACTACGATGCCGTTTACTGGGTTATTCGTTATCATATGGTAAGTGTTTGCGTCATTTATGTCATAAGCAGAGAAAGAATATTTCATAATATATCCTTTCCGGTAGACCTCTTGCTCAATTGCTCTTGCTATTTGAGAAAAGAAAGGATCATTTAGGGTACTGTTGGAGCGGGCAAAAATACAGCCAATCGTTTTCGTTGGACTTGATAAGCCTTCGGAAGCTTTATGTAATTTTAAATTACGTGCTGCTGTATTGGGTATATAATTTGTTTCCCTGACAATTCGCCAGATATTATCATGAACTTCTTTGCTGGCTGCTTTTGCATTATTGTTATTGATCACGCGGGAAACAGTTGATACGGATACGCCGGCAAGATTTGCTATTTCTTTTAATGTCATGAAATCACCTCTATTATGAAAGAAATTAAGTATAACTGAACCTTCTTATAACGTATATTATAGGAAGCAAATTCAGCTTCCTATAATCGGGATGCACGGCGCAAATACAGCGCCTTTTATCGGAAGTATAGTTCAACTTCCGATAACTTATATTATACAAAGTTAAGTATAACATTACGAGTGTAAAATATGCAAACGTTTGAGTAAAATCTGACTTGCTATAATGATAATGTCATTAATGGGAAAATGTGTAAAATGTCTTTGCGGCAACTGTAGATAACCAGCAAAAGAGAAAATTTGTTTATGATAACGTTTGCGTATTTATTCTTCTTAATTTGTTGACATAGCACCCGGTTCATATGGTATAATCAAAAAAGTGTTGGACAAAGTCGCTATCTCGTTGAGAAAAAGCTTAACAATACTGAATATGGAAATGGCATACAAGGATTGAATCTATGTATGCTGTAAAAAAGTCTTTAATATTATATCATGAGGTATAAGAGGTATAAAATGAATGTTTTGGTAATTGACGGACAGGGCGGCGGCGTTGGAAGAAGTCTCGTGGAAGCAATCAGTAATAAGTGTAAAAATGTTAACATTATTGCGGTAGGAACAAACTCTGCGGCCACAACAAACATGTTAAAAGGAAGAGCAGGAGTGGATGCTGCCACCGGTGAAAATGCTGTAGTTTATAATTGCAGGTATGCAGATGTGATTGTTGGTCCAATCGGTATCGTAATGGCGAATTCCATGTTTGGTGAAGTCACGCCCAAAATGGCGGAAGCCGTATCATCAAGTCAGGCCAGACTAATTCTGATTCCTATGAATCGATGTCATGCTACGGTAATTGGAGTTACTGAAAAAAAGCTGCCAGAATATATCGAAGAGGCAGTCAACCAAGTATTGCAGATCACGGAGTGATGTGGAGTACAGGTCGGCTAATAGAGTACGGATAATTGCAGAAAGCAAATCATAACAGAAGTTATGTCCGTATTTAATGTAAAGGGTAAATGTTATTTAATTAATCAGTAAATTATAAGAGATGAAAAGGCTATGAAGGCATATATTCACCAGGAGGTGGGTACTGTTTTTATAGCTTTTTATCATATATAACTTAGCCTATTGTCAAAAAGGAACGTTAATAAAGTTATGTTAATATAGGAATCATTCAGGGAGGAAAGAATGCAAGCTAAAGAAATATTGGAAAAAGTAAAAGCAGGTGAACTGTCGGTGGAAGCTGCCGAGAAATATTTCTGTCGAGAGCCCTTTGAAGAGTTGGGATTTGCAAAGCTGGACACTCATCGAAAATTGAGATCCGGATTTGCTGAAGTTATATTTTGCAGCGGTAAATCAAAGGAACATTTATTAGAAATATTTAAGAGACTTTATCAGGAGGATGGAGAGGTATTTGGTACCAGAGCTTCTCAGGAACAATATGAATTCATTCAGAAAGAATTCGCCCAGGCAGAATACGATCCCCTCTCTAGGATTATCAAAATAGAGAAAGAAGGGAAGGTAAAAGTTGGAAAAATAGCCGTATGTACTGCAGGTACTGCTGATATTGCGGTTGCAGAGGAGGCGGCACAGACAGCAGAGTATTTTGGAAGCCATGTTGAACGAATTTATGATGTTGGAGTAAGCGGACTTCATCGTCTTTTGGCAAGGCTGGATGTGATTCAATCAGCAAATTGTGTCGTTGCGGTTGCCGGAATGGAAGGCGCGATGGCGAGCGTAATCGGTGGTCTTGTTAGTAAACCTGTGATAGCGGTACCTACTTCCATCGGATATGGTGCAAATATGCAGGGGATATCGGCTTTACTTACAATGATAAACTCTTGCGCCAATGGAATTGCTGTTGTAAATATTGATAATGGATATGGGGCTGGGTATATGGCAACTCAGATTAACAGATTAGCAGTAGAAAAAAATTAAATGGTGCAAAAATAAAGTAAAAATAATAATTAAAATAAGGAATCAGGAAAGGAAAAATTAACTATGCAATTACAAGAAAAATTTCAGCTACTAAAAGATAATATTATGAAAAGAGGCAGTGCCGCAGTAGCTTATTCAGGTGGGGTTGATAGCACGTTCTTAATCAAAGTTGTTCATGATGTACTAGGGGATAATATGATTGCGGTAACAGCTACCTCATCAACTTATCCGGAGAGAGAATTGAAGGAAGCAATAGAATATGCAAAGACAATTGGAGTAAAGCATTTGATTATATCTTCAGAAGAACTGGATATCGAAGGGTTTGCAAGCAACCCGGTCAACAGATGCTATTTTTGTAAAAAAGAGTTATTTTCAAAAATTAATGCGATAGCAAAAGAGAATCAGATCAATTATGTTTATGATGGTTCCAATATCGATGATGATGGTGATTATAGACCTGGAATGCAAGCTGCCAGGGAATTGGAGGTTATCAGTCCGTTGAAGGAGGCAAGGCTGACGAAAGAAGATGTCCGGGTGCTTTCGAAGGAGCTGGGGCTTACTACTTGGAATAAACCAGCATTTGCATGCTTATCCTCAAGATTTCCTTATGGAAATAATATTACTGCACCAAAGCTCAAGATGGTAGATGAGGCAGAACAGTATTTACTTGATATGGGGATTAGACAAGTAAGAGTGAGACATCATGGAGAAATAGCTAGAATTGAAGTTGCCCCTCAAGAAAGAGAGAAATTCTTTAATACGGAAGTTCTGGACCTGATCGGTCAAAAATTTAAGGAAATTGGTTTTACATATACATCCTTAGATATTCTTGGATATCGAACCGGTAGCATGAATGAAGTTCTTGAGGAGGAAGAAAAGAAGATACAAGGGAATTTGCAATTGAATACGATTTAAATATAATATGGAGGTTGTATGAATGCGCAAAAGAATAACTTTGCTATTTATCTTAGCAACATTAAGCTTATCTGCATTGACAGGTTGTATGGGAAATTCGAATAACAATGAGGAGACAGTAACACCAGCACCCGAGTCTTCTTCATCAATATCACAAGATTCTCTTGTCATTTCTATTGGCAGTGAGTTTGCTGACGGTAATTTTGATCCCTGCACCGGATCTGGTACCCTTGGCTATGATTTGTTTCATACTTCGCTTTTGAAAATAACCACAGAGGTTAAGACAGAATGTGATTTAGCCACAGATTATAAGGTAAGTGAGGATGGATTGATTTATACCTTTACTCTTCGTGGGGATGTTAAATTTTCTGATGGACAGTCTCTGACACCGGAAGATGTAGTATTTACCTTCAATACGGCTAAGGTTAGTGGTTCCAGCGTGGATTTAACTATGCTGGAGAAAGCAGAGGTTACCCAGGGTAATAAGGTGCAGTTTACACTGAATAAGGCTTATTCGCCCTTTACCCGTACGGTAGCCCTGCTGGGAATTGTGCCGGAACATGCCTATAACGATACCTATGCATCTAACCCGGTTGGAACCGGACCGTTTAAAGTAAAACAGTTGGATGTGGGACAGCAGCTCATTGTGGAACCCAATGAGTATTACTATGGAACACAATCACAATTTAAACAAATTACATTCCTAAGCATTGATGAAGAAACTGCCCTTGCTGCAGCAAAGTCCGGTCAACTGGATTTAGTTATGGTAAATCCTGAATATGCGAAGGAAACTGTTAATGGAATGCATATCGTAAATATCAAGACTTCGGATAACCGTGGCTTTAACCTGCCTACTGCTCCGGAAACTGTAAACTCTGCCGGTGAAACAGTTGGAAACAATGTTACTTCGGATCCAATTGTTAGAAAAGCCTTGAATATTGGAATCAGCCGTAAGGAGATCATTGATAATGCTCTCAATGGAATCGGTACCGCAAGCTGGGTACGTTTCGAAGGACTACCCTGGGCAAATGAGGAGCCTGGACTTAAGGACGGACAGGTTGAAGAAGCAAAGGCTCTGCTGGAAGAAGCAGGATGGATAGATACGGATGGTGACGGTATCCGTGAAAAGAATGGACTTAAGTGTGAATTTCGTATCACCGGTCGTACGGATGATTTACAGCGCTATAATTTAGCGGTAGCCCTCAGTGAAAATGCTAAGCCCCTTGGCATCAATATCATTGCCGAGGCTCTTGACTGGAGCACCTGCAAGCAGATTGGAAGAAATGTGCCCACTTGTATTGGTACGGGAGATTACAGCTTCATAGATGTATACAATGCGTTCCATTCTTCATTTGCGGGTGCTGATGTAGTGAATTTGAGCAATTCCGCCATGTATCGTAATCCCACGGTTGACGGATATCTGGATGCCATGCTGGCAGCCACTTCAGAGGATGAGGCAATTGAGCTATGTAAAAAGGCGCAGTATGACGGAACTACCGGGGCAAACGTTGACTTCCCTTACCTTTGGCTGGTCAATATTGATCATACATATTTTGTACGGGACGGATTAGATCTTGGTACACAAAGGATTCATCCTCATGGCCACGGGGCACCCGTAATTCAGAACCTTAATGAATGGACGTTAACAAATTAAAGTAAATTAGAAAAAATCAGACGGGACTTGAGTTAACGAATTCAAGTCCCGATGGTATGCCAGGAATGGAGATGAATTCAATGAATCAGCTTTTGAAGCAAGCAATCAGTACTTTGATTCGGATGGTACTCTTATTGGTTGGGGTTAGCATGGTTACATTTCTATTAGTTATCTCTTCCCCCATTGATCCAATCGATGCATATGTGGGTGCCGAGTCAAACGTATCTCAGGAACAAAGAGATAATATTGCGGAGTATTGGGGGTTGAACAACCCGCCGGTCGAACGTTATTTTACATGGCTTTCTAATCTGATAAAAGGTGATATGGGTACCTCAATCTCCTATCAGAAGCCGGTAACAGAGATCCTGGGGAGCCGTTTTCTAGCCTCCCTTACGCTGATGGCGGTGGCCTGGCTGCTGTCCGGTATCTTTGGATTCTTACTGGGCGTTATGTCCGGAGCAATGCAGGGTAGTATTTTTGATAAGTGTGTTAAAGCGTTATGCTTTGTGTTATCCTCTACGCCCACTTTCTGGATTGGTCTCTTGTTTCTCATGCTGTTCTCAGTAGTACTTGGGTGGTTTCCCATTGGGTTGTCAGTACCGATTGGAAAGCTATCCAGTGAGGTGACATTATTGGAAAGGGTTCACCATCTCATATTGCCTGCTTTCACTCTTAGTATTACCGGAATCTCCGGTATCGCTTTGCATACCAGACAGAAAATTATTGATGTTTTGAAAATGGATTATGTATTATTTGCAAAAGCACGCGGAGAAAGTAAATGGACATTAATAAGAAGGCATGGGCTTAGGAATATAGCCATTCCTGCCATAACGCTGCAGTTTGCGTCTATTAGCGAACTATTTGGCGGAAGTGTTCTGGCGGAAAATGTCTTTTCTTATCCCGGATTGGGTAGCGCTGCGAGTGCTGCCGGTTTAAAGGGGGATGTTCCGTTACTGCTCGGTATAGCGTTATGTTCCGTTCTATTTGTGTTTGCTGGCAATTTGATTGCAAACCTTCTATACGGGATACTAAACCCCCAGATTCGGGAGGGAGGGAAGCTCGGATGAAAAATCTCAGAATGAATAGCAAATTAAACCGAAGAACGAAAACTGTGGTTTTGGCAGGTGTTATTATATTACTGCTCGTAAGCATTTCTATCTTTGGGATAGTAATGAGTCCGGAGCTTTATGCGCCTGATTACTCAGCAAAAAAAATGGTTCCTTCTTTCACGCATCCCTTTGGAACAGATTATTTGGGCAGGGACATGTTTTTTCGTTCCATGAAAGGACTGTCTACCAGTATTCTGATTGGCATGCTGGCAGCAACGGTCAGCGCTTTTATGGCGCTCGCGCTGGGACTGCTTGCGGCAACCGCAGGGGGCTGGGTAGATAAGGTTGTTTCTTATTTTGTGGATCTATTCATGGGAGTTCCTCATATGGTGCTGCTCATGCTGATCTCCTTTATGCTGGGGGGAGGATTAAAAGGTGTCATCATAGGGGTTGCCGTAACACACTGGCCAAATCTAACCCGAATCATTCGAGGAGAGGTGATGCAGGTCAGAAACGCACAATATGTAAAGGCTTCCCGAAAATTCGGTACCAGTAAGCTACAGGTGGCATTGCGCCATATTGTTCCCCATGTTCTGCCCCAATTCATAATTGGATTAATCTTACTATTTCCTCATGCTATCCTGCATGAAGCAGGCTTGACTTTCTTAGGCTTTGGGCTGCCAATAGATGCCCCGGCAATTGGTATTATTTTATCGGAAGCACTCAAACATATTGCCACCGGAATGTGGTGGCTGGTGTTTTTTCCCGGGGTAATGCTGGTTATTGTTGTAATGTTGTTTGATAAACTGGGTGAGCAAATTAAGCTGCTCATGGATCCTGGCAGTGCACAGGAGTAAAGGAGGAACTAAGATGAGTACGGCGAATATACTTGATGTTCGAAACCTGTCTGTTTCCTTTCTCATGTATGGGCGAGGATTAGAGCAAAAGGAGCTGAATGTAATCAGTGATCTGAGTGTAGCTGTGAAAGAAGGAGAAATTCTCGCTGTTGCCGGCTCCTCCGGCTCTGGGAAAAGTCTGCTAGCCAATGCAATACTAGGGATTTTGCCCAGTAACGCAAGGGTAAAGGGAGAAATGCTGTATTGTGGTAAAAAACTAGACTCGAAACAGCAGCAACGACTTCGAGGAAAAGAAATAGCACTTGTGCCGCAGTCTGTCGGATACCTGGATCCACTAATGAAGGTAGGGCAGCAAGTAATTGGTGCCGACGGCTGCAGGGAGAAACAAGAAGCAGTGTTTAAGAAATATGGATTAGCTGATTTTGTGAAAAAATTGTATCCATTTCAGCTATCCGGAGGTATGGCAAGACGTGTTCTGGTATCAACTGCTGTAATCGGCGATGCAAAGCTGATTATTGCTGATGAGCCGACACCAGGTTTGAGTAAGGAGATTGCACAGACAGCCATGGGACATTTTCGATCCCTAGCTGATGAGGGCTGTGCAGTCATGCTGATCACTCATGATCTTGACCTTGCACTGGCTTATGCGGACAGGATTGCAGTTTTCTATGCCGGTACAACAGTAGAGATCGCTGCTGCAAAAGATTTTAGGGCAGGGGTGGATGCTTTGCGTCACCCATATACCAAGGCATTATG
Organism: Herbinix sp.; assembly: GCA_029239235.1. Classification (GTDB taxonomy): domain Bacteria; phylum Bacillota; class Clostridia; order Lachnospirales; family Lachnospiraceae; genus Mobilitalea. Next base: position 744 of record JAQZBD010000015.1, on the reverse strand, counting down.
GCGGGCTATGCCACATAACGGATTTCAACCGATAGAAGGTTCACAACCATATGCGGGTGACCTTCCGAAAGGATGTCTTTTTGCCCCAAGATGTCCCCAAAGAACGGAGGCCTGTGAAGAAAAGCCTTCCATGCGACCATTACGAGGAGGAGAGGTGTGTTGCAGTAATGCTACTTGAAGCGAAAGATATTAGTTTTGGATATGCAATAAATAATATCGTATTAAATCATGTCAATTTTGGAGTGAATGCCGGAGAACGGGTGGCGTTAATTGGACCTTCCGGCTGTGGGAAAAGCACCTTATCCCAGATATTGGCAGGTTATTTAATGCCTTTTTCCGGCAGTGTGCTTTTTAATGGAAAACCGCTTCCGAAAGAAGGTTATTGTCCTGTGCAGTTAATCTATCAGCACCCCGAAAAGGCGATTAATCCGAGGTGGAGGCTGCAAAAAACCTTAACTGAGGCATGGACGCCTGAGGAAGCCTTTTTAAAAGACATTGGAATTGAAAAGCAATGGATGAACCGCTATCCAGGCGAATTATCTGGAGGAGAAATGCAACGTTTTTGCGTGGCAAGAGCCTTGGGGCCGCAAACAGAGTTTATAATTGCGGATGAAATGAGTACTATGCTGGATGTAATAACCCAGGCACAAATATGGCAGTTGACACTGAATATCGTTAAAAAAAGAAATCTAGGGCTCCTGGTTGTAACCCACAGCCCTGAGCTGGCAGAGCGTATCTGCACCA
>JAQZBD010000223.1 GCA_029239235.1 Herbinix sp. | reverse complement strand
GAAGATGTTGAAACCGATGTGCTGGTTGTTGGAGGTGGTGGTGCCGGTATGGTCAGCGCCATCGAAGCTTCTATCGGTGACAGCGCAAAAGAATCTAGCCGCTTGAACGTTACTTTGATTGAAAAAGCCGGCTTTCTCGGAGGAAATACAAATGTTTCGGGCGGTGTACGCTATGTGCATGACGACCCAACAGGTGAGTATTATATTGCTTGGGAGAATAAGGCGGTAGAAGATGAAAAAGCAATACTGAAGCCTTACATGGAACTGGAGTTTAATGAATCATTGATGCGCAGTGAAATACAGGTTATGAAGCATACAAATGATCTTTTGGATGAGTTAGGGGTCAACTCTGTGGATGCATGGGGTTATCTAATGTTTGATACCACAGATGAACATGTGGAGCCGAAGTGGAACGGTAGTTATTTAACCTATGCCTTGAAGCCATATCTGGATGACTCTGATATTGATATCCGTCTGAACACAGAGGCGAAGCGTTTGATTACAGACGACAGTGGTGCAGTAATCGGTGTCAGCGTTGAAGATCAGGAAGGCACCTATAATATATATGCAAAGAAGGTGATCCTTGCCACTGGTGGCTTTCCATACAACAAGGAACTAATCGAGAAGTATGCCCCGGACTTCGTTAATGGTATTGTATTTGCGGCTGGCACCAACACAGGCGATGGCTTAGTGATGGCAACAGAGATTGGGGCAGATACTGTAGGCGACAAGATGTTCGGCCATGTCGGAGCAGACGCTATTGAAGGCGCTCGTCCAGATTATTCTTTGACTTTTTACTATGGAAACAATAGCGCAATGTATGTGAATATGAACGGTGAGCGCTTTGTAAATGAAGATAAAAACAGTTATGTGATCTACCATGATCTCCTCAAACAGAATGGCGAGATGGGCTGGGGCATTATTGACGGAAACAACCCGGATGTACAAGTGCTTGCAGATTCGGAATCCGAATATGTCCTTCATGCGGATACCTTGGAAGCATTGGCTAAGGAACTAGGCATTCCCGTTGACAATCTTGTAGCAACTATCGACAGCTATAACACATGCGTGGATAATGGGCAAGATACTGAATTCGGCACTGTTATAGAGCGTATGGATCGTATCGATGAAGGACCGTACTATGCCTTTATCCTTAAGCCGATTACGTTCTCCTCTCTAGTTAGTGTGAAGGTGGACGGCAATGGTCACGTCATAAATATAAAGGGTGAGAACATTCCTAATCTCTTTGCGGCCGGCGATATGGTACTGGGAGGTAACTTGACCTCTTACTACTTTGACGCAAGAGGTGTAGGCACCGCCATGTATACTGGCAATCTCACTGGTCAGACAGCTAAGCAAGAAATCCTGGAAAATAACCAGTAAACAAAGACAAATTAGATTCAAAACTTAAACGCATGTGGAGTGTGTTGTGTTGATAGAGAAGAAATAGGTTAAAATCAGTCAAAAGAGTAATCGAATCATTCGATTACTCTTTATGTTTTTATTATGCTGCATTTAAACATTGCATTTAAAACATTTTAATGAAAGCATCAATAATGTTAGAGATGTAACGACTTTTATTTATGACTATATTGAAATTCCTGATCATTAAAGGATGGGCGTATTTTAAATACACGAGATTGTCGTTATCATCAATCTGAGCAATAAGCCGTCCAGTGGTAAATGTAGCGCCCATACCGCTTTTGCTTATATAATGTGCTGTTGTCAGCTGATCTAAAGTCATTTCTACCGGAGGCATGATGCCTTCAAGTTCAAATAGCATTTTGCTTCTGTCATGAAGATTGTTTCCCTCATTAAGCAATATAAAAGGCATACTTCCTAGATCTTTCAGAGATGGAATAGCTTTTAAATCATTGTACTGCTTTTCAATAATGATTTGCCTGGTCAGTCCGTATTTCTTGATGGATAAGTTCATAATTAAGTTTTTAGGTACTGCGATGAAAAGATAATCTGTTAAACCTCTGAAAAGTGAGAATTTGTTACGATCTAAGTTTTTCACACTAAACATCAAATCAATCTCATTGTTGATAAGCAAGTCATTCAGCCTTACTGAACTTGCTTCAACGCAATCTATTTTTATATTGGGGTACTTCTTTTTATAATTAAAGATAATTTCTGGAAAGATGAAAGCAGTAAAGTACTGAGTTCCACCAATAATTAGATTCCCTGAATTTAAACTATCCAGTTCATCCAATTCTGCCTTTGTGTTATGTTCAAGTAATTTGACTTTCTCTATATATGAAAATAGAATTTGTCCAGCAGGAGTTAAAGCAGCCGGTTTAGTGCGCCGGTCAAAAATCGATTGGTTTAGTTCTTCCTCCAGTTTTTTAACAGCGATACTTAAGGCAGGCTGGCTGATATGCAGATAATCGGCGGCTTTGGAAAAAGAACCCAATGTTTTAACAGCATAAATAAATTCATAAACAGATTCCATATTAGTTGCCTCCAATAATAAAATTATAAATTTTATTTATAAACATATAAAAGATATATATTTCACATAAATAGTATAATTGTTTATAATGAATTTAGTCAATAGATTTATCACAAAACAGTATAATTGATTAATTGAATTTGGAGGAATTGTTATGACAAGAATTATGTCTACAGAAGACTTAATTCCAGTGATTGCAAAGCTTTGCATGGATGCTTGTTACCATTTGAGCGATAATGTCATTGGAGCACTTAAAGCGGCGTATGAAAAGGAGGAATCGCCATATGGAAGAGATACATTGAAATTATTGCTTGATAATGCTGAGTTGGCATCGAAAGAGGAAATGCCAGTGTGTCATGATACAGGCATGGCTGTAGTTATGATGGAAATCGGAGAACAGGTATCTTGGGTAGGAAAACCACTCGAAGAGGCTGTAAATGACGGAGTGAGGAAAGGTTATACAGAAGGTTATTTGAGGAAATCAGTTTATCTTGATCCGTTGAACCGCGTTAATTCAGGAGATAACACGCCTTGTGTCTTGCATACTGAGATTGTTACAGGTGACAAAGTTAAGATTACTGTACTGCCAAAAGGCGGAGGAAGTGAAAATATGGGAACGTTCACCAATTTAGTTCCTGCTGATGGTGTTGAGGGAGTCAAAGAGTTTGTTCTTAAGTCAGTTCTAGCAGCTGGAGGTAAAGCATGTCCTCCTATTGTTGTCGGTGTAGGCATCGGAGGAACTATGGACAAGACGACTTTGATTGCTAAGAAAGCGTTGCTTAGACCTATTGGAAATCGTAATCCAAACCAATATTATAAAGAACTGGAAGAAGAACTGTTGGAAGAAATCAACAAGTTTGGAATCGGACCTTTGGGCATGGGTGGACGAGTGACGGCTTTAGATGTTCATATTGAATATTATCCTTGCCACATAACATCATTACCCGTAGCTGTAAATTTACAATGTCATTCTGTGCGCCAGGCAACAATTGAATTATAAAGAAAGGAGGAGCAATAAATGGAAAACAGGACGATTAAAATGACAACACCGTTGACCAAAGAAAAGATTAAAGACCTGAACATTGGTGACATAATCGAACTTTCAGGAGTTATTTATACAGCAAGGGATGCAGCTCATAATAGAATCAAAGAAAATTATGAAAACAACAGAAAACAACCAATTGAGCTGGAGTACCAAATCATTTTCTATGTAGGCCCGACACCTGCAAAACCTGGAAAAGTTATTGGGTCAGCAGCACCAACAACCAGTGCCAGAATGGACAAATATGTGGAAATGATGTTGAAACAAGGCATTACCGGTATGATTGGCAAAGGAGAGAGAGCAGATTATGTGGCTGAGCTTTGCAGAGAATATGGAGCTTGTTATTTCTTAAGCATAGGAGGCGCCTCTGCAATGATTGCAAATCAGATTAAAGATGTTGAAGTTGTTGCGTATGAAGATTTAGGGACAGAGTCCATAAAGAGGTTAAAAGTCGAAGACTTGAGATTAATTGTAGGAATCGATTCAAAAGGTAGAACTTTTCAGGAAGAGCAAGTAAAAAAATACAAAATATCAAAATAAATTATATTTTAAGATAGAGAAAGGAGTTAATATGGGTATAAAATCATTTAAGAAAATTGGATTGTTTACAAAAATCATGCTTGGTTTTGGTGCTGGTATTTTAGCTGGTGTAATCATGGGGGAAGATGCTTCTATGTTTGCTTTTCTCGGTACAATTCTGACAAAATTGCTTACAATGGTTGTTGCACCGTTGGTGCTATGCGTTATAGTTGTTGCAGTGGCAAATATGAAAGACGGAAAACGTATTGGTAGAATCGGAATTAAATCTGTGGCAATATTTTTGATATCTACATTGTTTGCAATACTTGTCGGACTTGTTTTTGCCAATGTAATGAATATTGGGTCTGGTGTCATAATTGACACGGCAATCAAAGCATCAGAAGGAAAAAATGCAACGGTTATAGATACAATTCTCAACATTATACCGAGCAATATCTTCAATTCTTTGGCAACAGATTCACTGCTGCAAATTATTTTCTTTGCAATAATTTTTGGCTTTGCACTATTAAAACTTGGTCAAAAAGGTGAAATGTTGTTAAATCTGTTCAAGTCAGGACAAGAAGTAATGCAAAATGTTACATCAATAATTCTTGAGTATACACCAATTGGTGTATTTGGTTTGATGGCGAATGTAATCGGAAATAATGGTTTAGATATTCTAATTCCATATTTAAAAGCTATAATTGCCCTATATGCAGCATCCTTTTTCTATCTGATCGTAGTACAATCAGGAATAATGGTGGGCCTGTTTGGAGGAATGTCACCAAGACGTTTCTTGTCAGTGATGAAAGAACCTATGGCTTTCGTTTTTGCTTCATGCTCTAGTGTTGCAACAATGCCATTGACGCTGAATTCAACTAAGAAGCTTGGTGTTGATGAAGATACTGCAAATTTTGTGATACCTCTCGGAGCAGTTGTTAACATGAATGGCACTGCTATATATCAAGCAATTGCAGTAGTATTTACTGCACAAGTATTCGGTATTCAGCTGAGCATTGCAGATCAAATCATGGTCATGCTTACTGCAACCTTAGCAGCAATTGGTACAGCAGGAATCCCCGGATCTGGATTGGTTATGTTGACAATCGTGCTTGGAGCAGCAAATCTCCCTATGGAAGGTGTTGCACTCCTTGCAGGGATAGACCGTATTTTGAACATGGGAAGAGTTGTTCCAAATATTGTAGGTGATGCTGCAACTGCAGTTATAGTGGCGAAATCAGAGAAAACATTAACAAAAAATGAACTGATAAATGCGGAAGATTAATACAAATTTTTAGATTACAATGAAGTCATTCTTTCCTGAACTTAAAGAGCTTCTTATCATAGAAAATAAATTTCTATAATAGGAAGCTCTTTTTTTAAAAAATAAGGAATAAGTCTTTTTTTAGTAAATATTTAGGTGTGTTTTATATCCTTTAATAATAAGTATGAGGGAATTTTGTATATGGGGGTAAATAATATGGCGGAAGTTAGAAGTTTTACTAAAGAGTTGTTAAAGTAGCATAGGTTTAATTATTGTAAAATAATGTAAAAAAGTTTATAATAAAATTATTAGCGAAATCTCTGGCAAGTTTGTCTTTTTTACACAGTTATTCCAGTTCTAAATGACATCGACTTGTTTGGGAAACGACAGATGAAAAAATAGGTTTTGAGGTAATTGATAATTTATACGCATTTGGTATTAAGGCGAAAAAACAAGAACACAAGTTTAGATTTGAAGTGGGGGTACACATGAATACTGATTTTGTAAACTTAACAACAGAAAACCTTGTCAATGAGCATTTGTGCTGCATTATCCGCAGTAAAAAGTCACATGCAGGTATTGAGGCAAAGCGACAATGGCTTTCAGACCGACTAAATGAAGGTCATGTCTTTAGAAAGTTAAATGAAAAGGCTACGGTTTTTATTGAATATGCTCCTCTTGAAACAGCGTGGGTTCCCATAACTGGTGACAACTATTATTATCTGTATTGCTTATGGGTCGATGGTGGTCATAAAGGAAAGGGGTATGGGAAATCGCTGATGGAGTATTGTTTGGATGATGCCAAAGAAAAGGGTAAATCAGGTATTTGTATGCTCGGAGCAAAAAAACAAAAATCTTGGCTTTCTGACCAATCATTTGCGAAGAAGTTCGGTTTTGAGGTTGTTGATACTACCGATAATGGATATGAATTGCTTGCACTTTCTTTTGACGGAACAACGCCAAAGTTCGCACAAAATGTTAAAAACCAAGAA
>JAQZBD010000014.1 GCA_029239235.1 Herbinix sp. | reverse complement strand
TTGCACCCATCATCTCCAAAGAGGTGAAATAGTTGCCAACATAGGAGCGATAAATATGAATGCCCTTTTCCCTAAGAAGTTCTTCAACATGATTATAGATGATGTATTGCTCCATAACCGGTGTGGCACCTAATCCGGATAATAAGACAGCTACTTCATCCCCGGCTTCAAAGGGTAGGTCGGGCAGTATGATATCCAGCATTTGCTCTGCAACTTCATTTGCAGTTTTCAGGGGCTGAACGCTGATGCCCGGTTCTCCGTGATGGCCGATGCCCACCTCCATGGTACCATCCTTAATCTCAAAATTGGGGTGTCCCACGGCAGGAATGGTGCAGGGGGCGGTACCAATACCAACACTTCTGGTATGATTAATCGCTTTTTGTGCTGCGGCAATTACCTCATCCAGGGATGCACCTTTGGAAGCCTTCGCTCCACCGATTTTCCAAAGAAATACTTCGCCGGCTACACCACGTCGTTTTTCCTGCTCCTCCTTAGAAGCGGAGGCAACATCATCGTTTGCAACAACGGTTTTCACGGTAATGCCGTCCTTTTTCGCCATACGAATTGCCATTTTAACATTCATATTATCGCCGGCGTAATTGCCGTACAGGCAGGCAACACCCTGACCGGAGTCGCTTACCTTAAAGGCATCGTAGAACGCCTGGGCGGTTGGAGAGGAGAAGATTTCTCCTACGGCTGCGGCGTCACACATGTTTTTACCTATGTATCCGATAAATGCTGGCTTGTGGCCGGAGCCGCCGCCGGTTACCACGCCCACTTTTCCGGCGATGGGAGCAGGCTTATATTTTAATACTCTGGGATTGTCAGTGACATCGATAAAACTGTTATGTGCCTTAACAAAACCATGCAGCATATCTTCAACAACAAAGTTTGGATCATTTACAAATCGATTCATAGAAAACTCCTTTCGTGACTTTGGATGCTAGGGATACGACCTTTAACAGCGATTGATATAAATTTCTTCAATTTCTTTGATTTTATCAACTTTTGCGGTGCTGAGACCTCCGCTAAAATCATGTGACATCCAAATGTTTACAATGTCCTTTGCCAGCTCTGACCCAATCACTCTGGCACCCAAACATAGGATCTGAGCATTATTGGAGCTGCGGGATCTGTTAGCGGAGAAGGAATCGTGGCAGACTGCGGCACGTATTCCGGGAATTTTATTGGCGGTAATGCTCATTCCGATTCCGGTGCCGCAGATGAGGATACCCCGCTCAAACGTTCCGTCAGCTACAGCTCGGGCAACATCGTGCCCGACTTCCGGATATAGTACGGGACTTTCGTCGTAGCATCCAAAGTCTGTTAGTTCAATATCCCTGTTTTGGAGCGATTTTATAAGAATCTGTTTTAATCCATATCCGGCTTCATCACAGCCGATCGCTATTTTCATATTATCATTCCTCCATATTTTATAATGGTCTATAAAAACAAGTCTTATTAAAATTCAGTCTATTAAAATTAAGGTTAATCAGATCGTGCCGGCAATAGCTAATAGATTTGCAAGCCCCTTAACAGCAAGTTCTTCTCCGGTATCAGCAAGCTTACGCCAGATTGCACAATTACCAGCAAGTTCTTTAAAGTTAGGATCGAAGGATTCAATTACTAAGGGACCATCATAGCCGATATTTTTTAGTGCGGTAAAGAATTCCTGAAAGGGAACTAAGCCGGTGCCTGGAATACCGCGGTTATTTTCATTTACATGAACGTAACCTAAATACTCTTTACCGCAGACCTCTACAGCAGCGGTGAAGTTACTTTCCTCCATGTTCATATGAAAGCAGTCCAAATGCACCATCATGTTATCGGTTCCAACGTCTTTACAGAAGGCTACAGCATCCTCCGCGATGTTTAGGAAATGAGTTTCAAAGCGATTGATGCATTCCACACAGATTTTTACGGTTCCTGTTTCCTTTGCGTAATCTGCGGCTTCCTGCATACATTCCACAGCCCATTGCCATTCCTGCTGTGTTCTAGGCTGTTTTGTTAGGTAACCCCAGGCAGCATAATTAACTCCGCCAAGTATGGGTGACTGAAGGGAATTGCAGATGTCAACAGCTTTTTTCATAGCAGTGACAGCCTGCTTTCTAATTTGAGGATCAGGGGAGATGGGATTAGTCTCTAAGGTTAGGGTGGTGGTGCATACGCAGTCGATACCAACCCGTTCTAATTCAGCCTTTACTACCTCTGTAGGAAAAGTAAAGGGATTCGAAATAGCAAAATCGATTACTTGAAAGCCAAGGTTCTTTGCCTTTTCTATAATCCATAAATCCTGGGATGAGAAATTCTCAGTCCAGATAAAGGAATCAACACCAAATTTATTATTCATAGGAAACCTCCTGTTATCATTATTTTCTCTTAAGCCTTATCTTACAGAGGTAGGAACCTCGGGATTGTTATTGGCGAAATTCTGTAAAATAATTAAAGGCTCATAATTGCTGTGATTTGTAATCCTAATTCCCTCCTGCGCTGCAGCTTCCGATACAAAGAATTCATCTCCGGAGAGGTCTTCAAAGCGTAGTAATCCAGGGGCTTCACAATCGAATTCACCAAATTTACCATAACCCTGAACAACAAGAGCGCAGTAGCAAGCACCATCTCTTAATATAACCTGGGAGTTAGGCGCAACTGTAACCTCCTTCGCAGCTACCCAGTCATTAGCATAGGCCACCCATTTTTCGAGCAAGCCATCCTGGGTGTGGTTCAGCTCTCTTGGTGCACGAAAGTATACCTCCTTATAATCCGGGCGTGCGCTTTCTTCCCAATCGATCTGGGAGAATAGTGCTTCTACATCGTCCCTTTCTTCCGGTGCCTGGCAGTCTGTTAAGAGATGGTGGGCATTAACTTCGCCCATGGTAACATTCTCCATAATTGTGTTAACATCACTATTCCATTGTGGTTCATATGTAACAACAGACGCAGGAGCATGAATTACACCGGCGGGGGTATACCAGCCGGTACCTAGCTGGATTCTATAGGCTCTGGATAATTCGGTGATCCGGGTATCTGATTTGTCATAGTTTCGGATACAGTTCTTAACCTCCTCCGGGTCTGTTGAGGGGTCGAAGCCAAAATAGGTCAATGGGAATCTGCCCAGATAGGAATTGTATTGGATTGGGAAGTAGTAAGCCTCCGGTTTTCCATGCTTGCCGATCTTATTTGCTTTTTCTTCTGTTAGATGAAGATGATGAAATAAGGGTTTGTCATAGTCATATAGCTTTGCAAAGGTAGGCCAGGTACCGTAGTTATCCTGAAGACTTTTTCCGATTAGCTTTTCGCCAAGCTCCTTTACAGCATCAGCAAATAATATTTTTTCCTTGGTCTTAGGATCTGCAAGTACAAAACTCATGCCCTCTGTTGGTCCGGTTTTTGGGCCGTTTAAGGCAACTGTGACCGAGCCTAGCCAGCGTTCGCAGATACCTCCCCGTTCCATTCCAAGGGCATAGTAGTCGTCAGGATGTAAGCGAAGTCTGTGGCCAGGCTCATTAAAGCCTCTCGGTACCCAGGTGGGGGTTAGCTGTAATACGCCTTTTCCTTGTTCAAATAGTTCCTGAATTGTTTTTGTCATATGAAACCTCCATTTTTTTCTGATATATAATTAACGAGTTGTTAGTTGTCATTAGTATTGTATGAAATATTATTTCATGTATGCCAACATATTAGCATAGCATTTGAACAAAAGACAAGATAAACAGTAAGATAAAATTATAGAATATAACCAATAATATGATATTAAAGTGAAGAAAACGACATGTAAAAAAATTTTATTTCATAAGGGATTGACAATATTAGGAAATTAATATATGCTTAGTTTATCAAATCTCAAACGAGGCAAGGAGGATTTCATTATGCTAATGAACATGAAGGAATTACTGGATGTGGCGAATAAGAATTATTTTGCGGTTCCTGCTTTTAATATAGGGACGGGGCAGATTCTAAAAGCAGTCATTGAATGCTGTGAAGAACGAAAGGCTCCGGTTATCCTGGCGATCCATCCGTCGGAACTTAACTTTCAGGGAGACCATTTTGTTGCCGGCTGTTTGGCTGCAGCTCACGCCTCTAAGGTGCCAATGGCAATTCATTTAGACCATGGCAGTAAACTGGAGCAGATTTTAAAAGCAGTACATACAGGCTTTACATCCGTAATGATCGATGCGTCCCATTACTCCTTTGAAGAAAATGTAGCAATCACAAAAAAGGTGGTAGAGTTAGCCCATCCCCTTGGTATTTCTGTTGAAGGAGAACTTGGTACGATTGGCACTACAGGAAATGATGCAGAGGGTGGTACAGAGGAGATCATCTATACAAAGCCCGATGATGCAGTTCGTTTTGTAGAAGAGACCGGCGTTGATACCCTGGCAATTGCAATCGGAACCGCCCATGGTATCTATCCGAAAGATTTTAAACCGGAGCTGAAATTAGATCTTTTATCGGAGATTAAATCAAAGGTAAGCATCCCCTTGGTATTGCATGGCGGCTCCGCAAATCCGGATGAGGAGATTGCTGAAAGTGTAAAACGCGGTGTGAATAAGATTAATATCTCCTCGGATATTAAGGACGCTTTTTATCAGCAATTAAGAATCACCTTAGGCAGGGATAAGAAAGTGAGAGAACCCTTTGAACTTTATCTCGAAAGTATCGATGTGATGAAACAAGTTATTAATCAAAAGATTGACTTATTTAATGATTTCGATAAAATGAGATATTATAGTTTGTAAAAATTGCCAGTACGAAAGGGATGAAATACATCATGAGCGAAAAGAAATCTGTAATTGAGACAATTAAGGAAAATTATGATCAGATGTTCGCTGCGGAGAAGAAAGTTGCAGATTTTATCCTGCAAAATCCGGAAAAGGCAGTGAATGCCAATGTATCAGAACTAGCTAATTTCAGCCAGGTAAGTGACGCAACCATTATTCGAATGTGTAAGCATATCGGATATCAGGGCTATTACCAAATGAGAATCTTTCTGTCCCATGACTTAGGCAGAAAGCAGGCAGATACGGGTGATATGTCACAGGAGGAAGCCACAGGAACCTTGAAAGACTTATTCAGCAGGATTGCAGGCAATGTTTTAGGATTATTGGATCACCTTAACATAGAAAATTTACAGGCATGTGCTGACTTAATTAATCATTGCAATATCGTTCATCTGGTTGCCGTAGGCAATACAAGTCCCCTGATCATGGATCTGGGCTTTCGTTTAGGACGTTCGGGCATTCATGCCACTTATAATACAATATCAGAGTATTTTTTTAATCATATTAATCTTGCAAAAGAAGATGATATTGTCATCGCAGTTTCCCACTCCGGCACATCAAAGCAGGTGGTTCAGGCCATGGAGCTTGCGAAAGAAAAGAAATTAAAGATTATAGCAATCACAGGCGCTGAATATTCACCGGTTTCAAAGTTAGCAGATTATTTATTGCTTTCAAAGGAAAACAAACCTCTATTTGAAGATTATGGAAAGAATTCTCATCTGAATGAGATGGCTGTTATTGATGCACTGCTATACTATGTATCAAATGGAAATTTTCATACAGATGCAGATATTGATGCACCGGAGGTTATGCTTGCAGAATATAAACTTTAGAGCAGGGAGGTAGTTATGCCCTATCTGGACAAATACAAACTATATTTAGAGGATTTGCCCCAATGTCTGGATACAGCGGATAAAACAGGTCATTACACGGTCTTTGGTTATACGAGTGATCTGGATATACTGATGAAATGGGATATACATAAATTTAATCAAATGATAGCTGACTATTTGGTGGATCAACCACGAACGCAGGAACATGACTATATTTGTGATGTAAGAAGCTTCGCGCGTATCGTCAGTTATTATGTGATTCATGGCTTAGGTGGAGAAATCAATGTTACGGATATTCGGGTCTGTGAATATCTGCAGAGTTTGTTTGAGACCTATCCGGCTCTGGGAGGGACTTGTGCCCAGGGGGCAGCAGCTCTAGGTGCCCTGGGGGTTCCGTTGGTGGCACATATTACTGACAGGAGCAATGCAGTATGCGAATTTATGAATTATCCAAAGCTCTCCATATTCTCCAAAGGTGAATTACTTCCTGCAAGCAGGGCTGCATCAAAAGAGGCCCCAGTTTGCCATATGATTCTGCAATACAACAAGGGAGATATCGTGCTGATAGGCGGAGAAAAATATGTAATACCGGTATCGAACCGATTGATTCTGGATTATGACCATATTCATTCCCATTTGCCCGTTGATCCCGAGTTTCTAATCTATTGTGAGCAAAATGCAGATAAGTTTTATTCTTATAATATATCAGGATTTAATGCTATAACGGATTTAGAGGTTTTAAAGAAAAGAGTGGCAGAGCTGAAAGCGCATTACTTTAAGTTCAAGGGGAGGAATCCGGATTGCAGAATATATTTCGAGGGTGCTCATTATTTGAACTCAGCCTGTAAGGATTATGTGTTCCTGGCTCTTTCAGAATGTATCGATATTCTGGGCATGAATGGGGAAGAACTGGTGGATCTGTGTAAGGAACAGGGCAGGATGGTGAATGAGGATAATCTGGAATCCGTACTTTCGGGACTGGAATTGGTGAGAAGCGCCTATCCGGTCAAGGGAATTGTAATGCACACCAAGGATTACTCCATGTACTATGGTGAAAAGGTGGAGAAGGCTAATATTGAAAAAGGCTTAACCCTAGGAAATCTCATGTCAGGAACCAAAGCGAGAATTGGGAGATATGGCAGCTATCAGGATTGTGAAGAGAGTCTGGAACTCCCCTTAAGCCCTGTTGGAATGAAGTTAGCTCAGGAGTTGGAGGAGCTAACGGTGGAAACAAAAAGAGTTTCCACATCCGACTTTGAACGACCTCACGGCCGAAAGATCGTTAGTATGGGAATGGAAAATAATTTCACATCAGATATTAAGCTGCCTAGCGGCAGAATGACCGATAATGGGAATCAATTTGTCTGTTTGGTTCCATCAAGATACATGGAGCACCCTGTGGATACCATCGGTCTTGGGGATACCTTTGTTGCAGGAATGCAATTAGGATTTCTGCATTAAGCGGAAATATCCGTAATTACAAAAGGATGAAGGATAATGATAGAAATGATTGCTCTACTGGCAAAACGTAAGCAGATAAAAATAATTGCATCTGCCTTTGCTGTTGGATATCATTTTTTATTTTTGTCACTAACAGTAAAATATTTACATAACTCCGGTGAGGGGAGTATTAATATAACTGGAATAAAAGAACCTATGACTAAAATCATGATTGATTAGGTGGTTGTGAAACTCAGAACTGCGGCTGTTTTTCATGCCCTACCAAAGCAATGAAGAAATACTACAGCATGTGACGGAACTAGGCAGGGAGAACGCAAGCAAAACCGGAGGTGAGATTTTTGGAAGAGCAAAATAAGGATTACATATTAGAATGCACTGGAATCAGTAAAGCCTTTGGTGGCACACAGGCTCTGAAAAATGTTCAGCTGCAGATTAAAAAGGGTGAGGTACACGCATTGCTCGGTGAAAACGGCGCCGGGAAATCTACCTTAATGAAGATTGTGATTGGCTTACATAAACCGGATGAGGGGGAAATGGTGTTTGAAGGACAGCGCTACGCTGCCAACGGACCGGCGGATGCCTTGCGCAAGGGTATCTCCATGGTACATCAGGAATTAAATCCGGAGCCCCATTTATCAATCGCAGAGAGTATCTTCCTAAACAGAGAACATACCATGAAAGGCTTACCCTTTCTTAATAAAAAGGAGACGAACCGGCAGGCAGGAATCATATTAAAGCGTTTTGGAATCGAGAAAGATCCCAGAACCTTAATGGAAGAGCTAACTCTGGCTGAGGTGCAAATGATAGAGATCATCCGAGCAGTTTCCTGCGATGCCAGAATCATAATCATGGATGAACCTACGTCCTCACTGGATAGTGAAGAAACACAGCATTTGTTTCATACGATAAGGGAGCTGAAGGAAAAAGGAGTATCCATTATCTATATCTCCCATCGAATGGAAGAGATCTTTGAAATTTGTGATAGAGTGTCCGTATTCCGTGACGGCGAATATGTGAATTCCTGTCCGCTGGAAGGAGTTACAAATGAGGAATTAATCGCGATGATGGTGGGAAGACAGGTGAAAAGCATATTCCCTAAAATCGAGTGTGAGATCGGTGAAACTGTTCTGAAGGTAGAAAATTTATCGGGCAAGGGCTTTCAAAATATCAGCTTTGAGGTCCATGAGGGAGAAATACTTGGAATCAGCGGTCTGGTTGGCTCAGGCAGGAGTGAGACCATGAGAGTTATCTTTGGATTGGATCCGAAGACCGGCGGTAAGATCTTTCTAGGCGGCAAAGAAATAGCGATAAAAAGTCCTAAGGATGCCATCTCAAAAGGAATCTGCATGGTAAATGAAGATCGCCAGAATTTCGGATTATGTCTGTATCGATCAATCAGAGAGAATATCTCTCTGCCTAACCTTCCATCTCGTCAAAAGGGTATCTTAATCAACCAAAGGAGAGAGAAGAAGGAAGCGGAAGAGGTAGCGAAGGTGTTAACGGTAAAAGCCGCAAGTATTGAATCGGAGGCTTATTCCCTCAGCGGTGGTAACCAGCAGAAAGTGGTGCTTTCCAAATGGGTGATGGCAAAGCCAAAGGTGTTAATTCTTGATGAGCCTACAAGGGGTGTGGATGTGGGAGCGAAATCAGAAATCCATACACTCATGTGCCAGTTTGCAGCCCAGGGAATGGCAATTATAATGATTTCCTCTGAACTGCCGGAGATTATGGGCACCAGTGATCGAATCCTGATTTATCATGAGGGAAGAATCAATGGAGAAATATTCCGTGAGGATATTACAACTGCAAAAGTGACACAAGAAGATATACTTGCGAAAGAGTTTGGGCAAAAAGAAGGAGGAAAGTAGTGAAATGAGCAGGAAATCAGCGAATGCCGCATCCGAAAGTATTAGATTTGGTATGTCTGAAATTGAATTTAATCTATTTATGAGACGCTATGGTATTGGCATGGTTATGGTAATAATGGCGGTTATTCTGGCTATTGTTTCTCCCACCTTCCGCACCAGCGGCAATGTAATCAGTATTCTATTACAGGTTTCTCTCAATGGTATCCTTGCCCTTGGTATGGTATTTGTAATCACAGGCGGAGGTATCGATTTGTCCATCGGTTCCTTGCTTGCTCTGACCAGCGTAATAATAGGGGCAATGCTGAATGCGACTGGAAGTATTGTTCTGGCTTGTGTTGTATCAGTCGCGGCTACTACAGTGTTTGGTTTATTAAATGGTATTCTCATTGCAAAGTTTAAAATGTTCCCCTTTGTGGTTACCCTTGCAACACAATTGGTGATCCGTGGTACGGCCTATATCATTTCCGGCGGTTACTCTCAATCCTTGGCAAATGCGGAGTTTAAAGAGATTGGAGCAGGAAAGCTATTCGGAGTCATACCTTACCCGGTCATAATTCTTACTGTTGTAGCGATCCTTGCCTATGTGATACTTCATTGGACCAAGTTTGGACGTTATGTGTATGCTGTGGGCGGAAATAAGAATGCAGCAATCGCTTCCGGTGTTAATGTATTCTGGACAACGGCAGGTACCTATATCATATCCGGCTTTTGCTGCGGTATCGCAGGGATCATCATGACCAGCCGGATCAGCGCAGCTCAGCCAAATATCGGTGTAGGGTATGAAACAGATGCTATTGCAGCTTGTGTGATCGGCGGAACCTCCTTTGCGGGCGGTGTTTCCACCATCCCCGGTACGGTAATGGGTATTGTAATTATAGGTCTGATTTATAACGGTATGAATTTGGTTGGAATCAACTCTTATTGGCAAACAATAACCAAGGGCTTATTGATCATTGGTGCAGTTATGCTGGATATGGTGATGAATAAAAGGAAGTAGACCAAATGAGATATAGGTTTTACATTATAGTATTTAATTCGCTAAGCGAATTAGAGATAGAGTAATAATAATAGGAGGTTAGGGTATGAAACAAATCAGAAAGCTTATGGTACTCGTATTAGTTGTATGCATGGTAGTGCTTACAGGATGTGGGGGAAAGACTTCAGAAACTACAACGAATACACCGACAAAGGATGATGCTACACAACCAACCACAGCTACCACGGATACAACAGAGCAGGCAGAACCAGCTCAAAAAGATATCGTAGTAGGTTACATCGCGAAGAATACAGTGGATGCTTTCCATTCAACACTGAACAAGGCAGCTTCTGAAAAATTAGATGAGTTAAAAGCAAACGGTACGATTAAGGATTGGAAGCTATTAGATGGGTTAACGGATCCGGTAACACAATGCAATTTATTGGAAGATGCTTTAAATATGGGTTGCAACCTCATTGTTTTACTACCGGCAGAATCAGCAGGATGTTCACCGATTCTGGAAAGATGTGCGGAAGAGGGAGTTCCTATTATTGTAGTAAACTCAAAGACGGATAACACGGATGAGCTGGCTACTGCCTTTGTTGGTTCTGATGACGTTCAAGCCGGTGAAATGATGGCTGAATTTGTTCAAAAGCAGATTCCAGGCGGCGGTGGTTACGGACATCTACAAGGTATCATTGGTAATTCTGCTCAAATTCAGCGTGGTGAAGGAATCCATAATGTTCTGGATGGAGATTCGAAATGGGCTTTATTAGATGGCGCTGAGCAAACAGCGGAATGGCAGGCTGAAAAAGCAGTTAAGTTCGCAGAAGACTGGCTTGCAAAGTATGGCGATAAGTTAAATGCAATTATCTGTGATAATGATGATATGTCCTCAGCAGTGCAGACCGCAATGAATGCAGCAGGAAGATCCGACATTGTATGTATCGGTGTAGACGGTAATGTTGGTCCGATGACAATGGTTCAGAATGGGGAATTACTGGCGACAGTATATCAGGACGGCGCAAGTCAGGTAGTAAAAGGAATTGAAACAGGTGTGGCAGCAGCACAGGGGCAGGCAGTTGAAAAATCATATATGATTCCTTTCGTACTTATCACGAAGGATAATGTTGATCAATATTTGAAATAATTAAAATCAGAGTTGTTTTCATGGAAGCTGTTTCGTATTCGCCGAAAGGATTGAGTAGAAACAGCTTCAATTTTAACTAGTTCTTGCCTCGTTACCGTACTGGATGTATAATGATTTCTAGCTTGAACTATCTAATTTAAAGGAGTACCGAAAAGCATGCAGTTTTATTTCGCACCAATGGAAGGTATTACCGGTTATATCTATCGGAATGTCCATTCAGCCCTTTTTCAATCTGTTGATAAATATTTTTCACCCTTTATTGTTGCAAACCAGTACGGTAATTATAAGACCAAAGAGATTAAGGACGTTCTCTCGGAAAATAATAATGGAATTAATTTAATTCCCCAGCTGCTGACAAACAATTCCCAAGATTTCATTCAAACTGCAAAGAAGATGAAGCAGTTGGGATATGAGGAAATTAATCTTAACCTCGGCTGTCCCTCCGGGACGGTAGTAGCCAAAGGCAAAGGCTCCGGATTTTTAGCAAAACCAGAAGCCCTTGACCGATTTTTAGAGGAGATATTTGCAGAGAAGGAGATGAAAATCTCTATTAAGACTAGAATTGGAAAGGATTCACCGGAGGAATTCTTACGTCTAATTGAAATATATAACAAGTATCCGTTGGAGGAGCTTATTATCCATCCGAGAATTCAAAAGGATTTCTACAAGAATAAGCCGAATTTAGCTGTTTTTGAAGAAGCGATTCAATTAAGTAAGAATCCGCTCTGTTATAACGGCGATATCTGTTCCCTCAAGGACTATCAGGAATTTGTTGATCATTATCCGATGATTGAAACTATTATGGTGGGACGAGGACTTATTACGAATCCTGGATTAATCGATGAGCTAAGAGATAATCTTAGAATTGACAAAGAAAAGTTTAGAACCTTTCATGATACCATTTTGGCGGAATATCAGAGCATATTATCCGGTGATCGAAATGTGCTGTTTAAGATGAAGGAATTATGGTTTTATATGGTTTTGTTATTTCATGATTCTGAGAAGTATGCAAAGAAAATTAGAAAATCAGAGAAGCTAAAGGATTATGAGGAAGCAGTAAATCGGTTATTTCTCGAAAAGGAGCTAGTTTGTTAGGAATATATGGTTCTGCCTATTAAGAATGCGGCAATATATGTCGATAGATTTTTTACAGGTATATTTTCTATGAAAGCAAGGAAAATAGATATTATTACATAAAACTATTGTAAGAAATAAAAAAATTGTCTAAAATATAAGCAGTGTTAGTAAGGTTACCGCAAAGGTAATTTAGGGAGGTTAGTATGCCAGAGATAACAGGAATTTCAAATGTCGATAAAAACTCATATAGTTCGAACGCAGTAAGAAAGAGTACAAGCAGTGACTTTTCTTCCTACTTGGGAGAAACGAAGAGCCTGGATGAGATATTTGATGCAGCAGCTGAAAAATATAACGTCCCTACGGAGCTCTTAAAGGCGGTTGGAAAAGCAGAATCTAATTTTAATGCGTCTGCCGTTTCCCGATGTGGCGCCCAGGGCATCATGCAGTTAATGCCTGCAACGGCAAGAGAACTCGGTGTTAATGACTCCTTTGATGCGGAACAAAATATTATGGGGGGAGCAAAATATATTTCCTCTTTGCTAAATAAGTATGATGGAGATACAAAGCTGGCTTTGGCCGCTTACAATGCTGGCAGCGGAAATGTAAGAAAGTATAATGGTATTCCGCCCTTTGAAGAGACCAGGAATTATGTTAAAAAAGTAATGAATTATTTTGGAGAAGGTAATATTGAAATTGCGTCCGGTGCAAGTTCACAAAACAGCAGCACAGGAAGTATTTCAACAAATCGAATGGCTCCTGTGAATACAACTCCGCTACAGAGGAATTTGACCTTAATCTTGACCAGCAGTACCGATAGTGAGGAAAGTTCTGTTGGTATTGACGATTTGTATTCGTTCTTTTCCTACGATGATTATATGAAATTCATTGATATGTTCATGGATAATCAGGAGGAGCAAGAGGCAGAAAAAGTAGAAGAGAATAATAATAATTATTTGAATACCGACATTAATTATAACGCTTCTGTTATGAATTTATTATCCGAGCAGAACTTGTTATAGAGTGTTTTAAGGAATGGAAGAATAGAAAATGCCTAATGCACATAGCTTTATAGAAGGAGGCTGATATGAAACAGGAGTTTGATGCAGTAATTCAAAAGCATGGAGAAATTAACGGAGCCTATATAGAACCTCCTTTTAATGTTGAAGAAGTATTTGGCGCAAAAAGAGTTAAGGTACGTGCAGTTTTTGATGGTATTGAATATCGAGGATCCCTGGTTAATATGGGTGGCTGCTATATGGTTGGTATGACTCAGGAGCTACGTAAGAAGATTGGTAAGGATTTCGGTGATACAGTGCATGTTACACTGGAGAAGGATGAGGAAGAAAGAGTAGTGGAAATTCCCGAGGATTTTATGGAAGTTATGAAAGAAAGTCCGGAAGCCTTGGCAAATTATGAGAAGCTCTCCTTTACTGCTAAGAAGGAATATGTGACCTGGATTACCTCAGCCAAAAAAGCAGAAACCAGACAAAGTCGCCTTGCAAAAGCATTAGATCAATTAAAGCAGGGTAAAAAATTAAGATAAATATAGTTGGACTCCATGAAAAGCGGCAGGTAATACCTGTCTCTTTTTTGAATTTATATTATGACAATCAGCTTGCGACTTATGATCAATCTATGCTTTAAAAAGAAAGTTTAATAATCAAAAAAATGGAGATGAGGTTGCATATGAAACTAGGTATTAAAGAAAAGTATAATGTCAACGCCATTGCCTGTGCCATTTTGGCGGCTGCTTTATATGGGATCAGCTCGCCCTTTTCGAAGATTCTTTTAAAGGAGGTTCCGCCAACCCTTATGGCAGCTTTGCTGTACCTGGGTGCAGGTATTGGTATGCTGTTGGTTAACATGATACAGCGTATCTTACAAAAGCAACAGCAGGAAGCAAAAATGACAATAAAGGAAATACCATATATTTTTGGTATGATTGCTTTAGATATTGCGGCACCGGTATTGTTGATGTTTGGTCTAAGCCTGACAACGGCTGCCAATGCCTCCTTACTGAATAATTTCGAGATTGTCACTACCTCACTGATTGCACTGCTTATTTTTAAAGAAGCAGTTGGAAAACGAATGTGGGTGGCAATACTGCTGATCACAGCCTCCAGCTTTGTTCTATCGGTGAATAACGCCAGCAGCTTCCATTTCTCCGTTGGTTCTGTCTTTGTATTAATGGCCTGTGTTTGCTGGGGCTTTGAAAACAATTGCACCAGAATGCTTTCAATGAAAGATCCCAGACAAATTGTAGTTTATAAAGGCTTGGGGTCAGGAGCAGGGGCTTTAGTTGTTTCAATTATCATGAAACAAGTAAGCTACAATGTTACATACATTCTCATAACTCTAGTACTTGGTTTTGTGGCTTATGGATTGAGCATCTATTTTTATCTATTAGCCCAAAGACAGCTAGGAGCAGCCAGGACCAGTTCTTACTATGCGGCGGCTCCCTTTATCGGAGTTTTCATTTCTTGGTTATTGTTTCGAGAACAAATCACCATTAATTTTATTATAGCACTCGGGATTATGCTGCTAGGAACTTACTTTGCTGTAACAGAGCTGCATCGCCATCTTCATATCCATGAACCAATGACTCATGAACATAAGCACAATCATGGGGACGGACATCATTCACACCAGCATGAGAATGAATTTTTGGGGGAACACTCTCATATGCATGATCATGCGATGCTAGAGCACATACATAGCCATACCCCGGATGTGCATCACCAGCATACTCATATGAAAAAGTCCATAAAATTACGTAGGCCGATGAGACAGGCAATTGGGAAGTAAGGAAAGCTATCAATACCTATGAGACGGAAGGGAGACACAATGAAAAAGTTAATTTTAGTTACCTCACCACCAGCATGCGGTAAAACCTTTATTTCAAAGCAGCTGGCCAAAACATTAAAGCATGTGGTGTATTTGGATAAGGATACGCTGATTCTTTTATCCAAGCAGATATTTCAGGTTGCAGGTCAACCCTATGATCGAAGCTCAGAGTTCTTTGAAAATAATATTCGGGATTATGAATATGAGACCGTGGTTGCTTTAGCAATGGAGGCCTTGGATTATGACGATATTGTATTAATCAACGCACCATTTACAGAAGAAATCAGGGATTTGAACTATATTAATAATCTAAAGGCAGCTTTAAAAGAAAAGAATGCCAGATTGGTGGTTGTATGGGTGGAGACCTCAATTGAAGTATGCAAGCAAAGAATGATTGCCAGAAATTCTGATCGTGATACCTGGAAGCTGGCTCATTGGGATGAATATATTGCAGGATGTAATTTTAATATACCAACGACGTTGGATGATCCTAAGGTGATTGATGATTTGTTAATCTTTAAGAATTCTTCTGATGATGAGTATAAGGAATCCATGGAGAGAATTGTAGGCATACTGGAGGCACCCTAATTTTATGGGTGAATAAAGAACAAAGGAATTCCGGGATTTTATAATCCTGAGGATTTTATATAGGGAGGACAAAATGAATACAGTTATATTTGACCTGGATGGTACGCTATTACCCATGCCCAGCCAGGAGTTATTTGTAGAGACTTATTTTATGGCATTAGCAAAAAAGCTTACTGCACATGGAATGCAGTCCAAGGATTTCATCGGTGCTGTGGGAGCTGCCACAGCAGCAGTGATAAAAAATGATGGTACTATGACAAATGAGCAAAGATTCTGGAAAGAATTTTGTAAGCTTCAAGGCGAATCGGCAAGAGAGCTGGAGCCTGTGTTCGAGCATTTTTATCAGAATGAATTCGCAGTTGTAAAGGAAACCACGTCCTTGCACCCACATGCCAGGGAATGCATCAAGATTTTAAAAAGCAAGGGATATCAGGTGATTCTGGCTACGAATCCCCTATTCCCCAGAATAGCTACTATTACCAGGATGCAGTGGGCGGGTCTTGATCCTGAGGATTTTGCATTAATCACAACCTATGAAAACAGTTCTTATTGTAAACCGAATTTGAACTATTATAAAGAAATTCTGGCAAGGATAAAGAAGCAGCCGGATGAATGTATTATGATCGGGAATGATGTGAAAGAGGATATGTGTGTGGCTGATTTAGGGATGGGAACTTATCTGCTGAAGGACTGTATCATCTGCCCCGAAGATACGGATACGAGCCATCTACGGCAGGGAGACTTTGAAGATCTGCTAAAATGGATACAAGAGCTGCCGGTGATCTAAAATGACAAAGAACATCATAATCGGGAATATACCAATCGAATTGGAACGTAAGAAAATTAAAAATATGTACTTAAGAATACTTCCGCCAAAGGGTCAGGTTCGTATTACGGCTCCCCTTCGAATGAGTGAGGAGGAGATAAGAAAATTTGTCCTCTCAAAGCTGGATTGGATTCACACGCAGCAGCAGGCTGTCATTGACCGGCACCTAGAGGAAGATATTAATTATGTAGACGGAGATGCAATCCCTTTCTGGGGAGAAGATTATACACTTCAAATACAGGAGAAAAACGGACGATCCAAGCTGGTCGTAGAAGAAGGTCTGCTAAAATTAACAATTAGGCCGGAGGCCACCAAAGAACAGCGTAAGAAAATGATTGACTCATTATACAAAGAGAACTTAAATCATGAAATACCCAGACTGATGGCAAGATGGGAAAGTACAATTGGGGTTAAATCCACCGGATTCTCCATTCGGGATATGAAGACCAGATGGGGAACCTGCAATGTACGAACAAAAAAAATATGCCTTAGCCTTCAACTGGCCAAAAAGCATCCCAAGTGCCTGGAATACGTTGTCGTGCATGAATTAGTCCATCTGCTGGAGCGAAGTCATAATCATGTCTTTAAAGCTTATCTGGATCATTTTCTACCAGGATGGAGACAGATTAAGCAAGAATTGAATGGGAAGAAGACCTCCTAGCAATCAGGAATAGAATGAAAAAATCAGAGCGATCATGATTTTTTCATTTGTTCCTTCCTTTCATACATATCCTTATCAGCTCTGTTTATGGTATCATAAATGGAGCTATCATTATCTTTATCATAAGCCGCATACCCGATTGACACAGAAATGGGGTGTGGGCTGTCTAAATTGGCTTTTTTACATTCTGTCTCAAAATCCTTTAATAATTGCTCCTGCATCTCAGAGGTAAGATCAAACTGGAGGCTGACAAATTCATCGCCGCCAATCCGATACACTCTGCGACCGAAGGTATTTAGGAGGCATTGACTGCTCAGTACGAGTATCTCATCACCCATCATATGTCCGTAGTTATCATTAATAAGCTTTAGATTGTTTAAATCAGCGATAAAGATCGTAATATTTTGGTCAAGCTGGAGACGGTCCAGATCTCTTGTATAGGCAATTCGATTTCTGCAATTAGTTAGGAGATCCCTTGTAGCGAGGAATTTATAATGTTTTGCAGATTCGCTAAGCTTAATAATACCCGCAATATTTCTTAGAGCATCTCTTATGAGCATGCCAATGAAGATCAAAAATCCTATTTGAAATATAATTCCATTATTACTAACTCTTCGTTGATAAGTTAGCAATTCGATACTCTCAAAAGTGAACAGAATGGTAGTTGCAATGGTGAAGGATTTGAGTTCCAGGTTCTTACGCTTAAATAATTCCATAAGTAAAAGGATGAGCACCAAGGCTAGCAGGAAAAATATCTCTAAGCGCACAATAGTACTACTTTGAAGAAAATCCATTACATTAAAGATCTGCAGTATAATTAATAGGAAAGCGATTGCGAAAAAGATATATCCAACCTTATATAGTAAATTTTTATAGAAGAAGCTATCAATACCGGTTATGTATAAAATCATAGGAATAGGGAAGGTCATTAAAGATAAATACAAAATACCCGATATTACATATTCATTTGATATAAAAAGCTGTGTCAAATCACTTTCGGCTAACATCCAGGTGGAGCATAAAACTGTGAACCAGGAAAGATGCAGCATGGCTTTATTGACGTTAAGTAAATGTTTTATAAAATGGTATACGATTAACAGTACGACTCCAAGCAGAAGAGTCACCAAAGATAGCACCAGACTTAAGCCGGAGGATTCTATGATTTGAAGAAATAATCCTGTTCTGGTACCGGCATATACCTCGCTGACCTTTCCCGCATAATTATTATAATCCGATGATATAATCAAGGTTATCGTCTTTCCCTCAGAATTACCTGGCAGTTCTATAACATCCCAGATGCTGGAGGTTGGGAGATCGAATAGTCCATTTGAGGTGGGATTTATTCTGGAGTAGATTAACTGGTCATCTATATAGGCCTCTAGATTTTGGTGAGTACTGAGAATACTAAGGTGGGATATAACAAGCTCATCCTTAGGGAGCGTATGGCTGATGCTAACAGAATCATCATTTCCCGCTTCTAAGGATGAAGGCAAATCAACCTGCATGGTAGTTCCGTTATGCCTTGTGTAAATCCAATCCTTGTTGAGGGTATAGAGCGGATCCTGTTGAAAGGAAATGTTAATATGGGGCTTAAAAAACAATAACATAATGAGCAAGATTTCAAAAATGATCAATATATAAAATAGGAGATTACTTATTTTCTGATGGCGTTCATACATTTCGTCAGACCCTCCATTCGTCACAATTAATGGAAAAGTATATAAATAGATTCGTTGTTTAAAGTAGTGCAGTACATGCGTACACAAACAGTATAACAGGTCCATATCATAATTTCATCTATTTTCTGCTAGTAGCATAATCCTAAATCGTTTGATCCCTACAGGTAATAGAAAAGCGGCTTAATTGATTTTGGTAGACCTAAAATAAGGTGCTTTTAACATTATTATCAGATAATGATGGAAAATCATTGGTGTAATCGAAAGAATTTATTGGTAAATGCAGTGAAGTAGCAGGTTAAAGTGAATGGGATAAAATGAGATAAAATGAGAAATAATGGGGAAAATATGTTCATTTTTTATGATTTGGATAATATCTATCCGTTTTCGCTAAATATTTTAGTAATAATTAAACTAGAAATCACGTTTTGAATCGGTTAATATGATATCCGGCAATTAGAAATTGGGGAATTTCTAGTTGCCAATTAATATAAAAGGATAAAGATACAAAAAGAGGAGAAAAAGAGGAGAAAGAGAAAATGAGAAAGAGGTTATAAGTCTTTTTCAGATTCTGCCACCTGGTGTGGAAAGAAAAAAGGAGGGAACCATAATACAAAACGTAGCTATCAAACGCCGGATGGATACGGCTCTTACGAGTGAAAATATTATTACATATTCGGCAGTATCAATTTTTTTACCATATGTATTAACTGCGACGATACTGATGTTTTTAGCAGCATACATCTTGATTAACAAACAGACGAGAGAATCTGTCTTTGTTCATGCTGGCAGTAATGCATTAAAACTGTTTTTTCTGTATGCAATCTCAATTCCATTTTTCTATGGCAATTGGAGAGGAATGGCAACCGGTATCGGCTTTGTTCTTGCGCTGGTTCTGGGATTATATTTAAGAAGTGTTATGACAAAAGGTCGATATGAGACGACACTAACACGGATTTGTGCATTAAGTCTTACAAGCGCGGGTTATGCATTATTTGAAGCCTTTATGGGCTATGTAAGCCGTGATGGTCATATTCATCGAATTTCTGCTGTTTTTTCACATCCAAATTATTTTGGATCAGTAGCAGCAACAGTGATCGTAATTTGCGCTTATAAGGTGCTCACAAGTCATGAAAATAAGGTTTATTTTTGCTTTGTAGCAGCAGCAAATATCCTAAGTTTATACCTGTGTAAAAGTATGTTTGCATTTATCGAGGTTTTTATAGGCATTCTGGTATTACTAGCAGTCCTGAAAAAGAAGAAACTTTTAGCTCTTTGGTTATCAGCTGCCGCGATCTTAGGGGCAATGATATTTATTTTTAGAGTAGGCTTGATCCCCCGTCTTTCTGATGTGGAAATAACTGTTCGTCTTCGTCAGAATATCTGGAGATTAGCCATTGAACAGATTAAAGCAAATCCGCTATTCGGTCATGGCTTTATGTCCTTTAATTATCTTTTTGATACAACGATTCGAAGCAAACAGGTTGCTCATGCTCATAACATTTACTTAGATATGTTACTGAATTTTGGACTGGTAGGTTCTGGATTATTCCTAATCTATTTTGTACGGTACTATCTATCGGTTATTATTGCCTGGGTAACAGACAAGAAAAATGTGTCAGTTGCGCTTATTCTGGCGATTACTGCAGCAAATTTGGTGCATGGAGCAACGGATCTGACCTTGCTTTGGATTCAGACTCTTCCCTTATTCCTGATTATACTTTCGGGTCAAGGCTACAAGGAGATAAAGGCAAAGTAATAACCTTGGACGAATAAAATGTAAAAAATAACATATCCTAATCCAAATTTCATTAAAAGGTAATTATATACCAAAATAACATGCAAAGAGGATATTAGAATATGTATAGGTTATGTAAAATAAAGAAACCGGCGATGTTTCAAGGGAAATATAAAAACCAACGTTACTTTGAGGGCTGGTATTATAAAATTACAGACAAAAAAGGTAAAAATTCATATGCCATCATACCAGGAATCGCGATGGGAAAATGGACTTCACATGCTTTTATTCAAGTTCTTCATCAGAATCATAAAGTAACTCAGTTTAATTTCGAGATTAGTGAGTTTCAGTTTAATTCGAAGAAATTTGAAATAATGATTGGTGACAATTATTTTTCAAAGTCTAGAATTCGATTAAACCTTGTTGGTGAGGATTTTAGCCTGCAGGGAGACTTGTATTTTTGTGATATTCTGGAGTACCCTACGACCTGCTTAAAACCAGGAGTTATGGGACCGTTTCTTTATAATCCCTGTATGGAATGCTATATGGACATTATCAATATACAGCATAAAATTGTTGGACATCTTAAGGCTTCGGGGAAAAAGATTAATTACACGGATGGAAAAGGGTATCTGGAGAAGAACTGGGGACGCTCTATGCCAAAATCCTGGGTTTGGATTCAGTCGAACCATTTTGGAGATGATGACGTGTCCTTATCCATTAATATTGGTGATATTCCTTACATGCTAGGCAGCTTTGTTGGATTCGTGGGGATGTTCCGATTTCAGGATCGTATCTTTATGTTTACCACATATACCGGTGCGAAGATCAAAACACTCTACACCAGTGACAATAAATTGTATCTTACCTTAGTTGATTGCAGATTCCGACTGGACATAACGGCTTACTATGGGCAAGGCGGTAAGCTATTAGCCCCAGTAGATGGAAACATGAGCAGAACAATCGTAGAGAGCATGAACGCCATTGTTAAGGTAAGGTTTTCTGATCGTTCCGGTAACGTATATTATGAAGGGCTTGGTAAGAATGGCGGGGTAGAGATAACAGAATAGAACAACAAAATATTAAAACAGGAGGAATCAGCATGTTGGCTTGACTCCTCCTGTTTTAGCTTTAAGATAAGCTAAATTCTCTTTTCGTAAATGGAGATATTTGATTTGTTGACTTCGTAAGTTCCGGTATCGGTATATTTAACAACAGGCTTATTATTGAATACATCGGTGAGGATCTCAAGAGCCATAGTAACCCAGGTGAAAGGTCTCTGGGAGATAGCAGCTTTAATCCTGCCCTTCTTAATGAGATCTGCAACATCTGCACGCAGATCAGTAGTAATAACATCGAAATCAAGATGATGCTTTCCTACATATTCACCAAGGGCTACACCCCAGGCACCATTGGTACAGTAGAACGTCTTAGCTCCCGGATGTTCTTTCTTTAATGATTCAAACATCTTTGACAGCTGTGCTTCGGTAGGAGTGCTGAGAACCTTAACGGGATGAACCGCAATGCTAGAATTCTTTTTAAGTTCCTCCATGAACCCATCGGCACGTTTTTCAATGGAGGCAATCTTAACATCCGTCCATTGATTTACGAATACCTCACCTTGGTTATTCATGAGCTGCTTAATGGTCTTAGCTGCATTTTTTCCTAGCTCAATGCTATTCGTTTCGATCAGGGAAGCATAGGGTATATTATCGAATACTGAATTTATAAAGATAATTTTAATGCCTTTATCTGCAGCTTCTTTTAAAGCGGCCTGTATCTCAGGTGCATCAATCGGACTAATTACAATAGCATTAAAATCTCGTGCCACAAAATCCTTAAGTGCCGCATGCATGTCTCTGACGCCGTTTTCCCTATCCTTTGGAGCAAAGAACTCGATGTAATAGTTCAGTGCCTTTGCTGTCTTAATGCCTTCTTTTCTAGCAGGAATCCAGAAAGGATCATCAATATCAAAGATTGCGGCTACCTTTTTCTGTGCTGATTTAACATGATTTGTTTTTATGTTTGCAGAGTCGGATACAATCTCATCAACCTTAGTATGTAAATCCTGTGCCATTTTAAATATGATGTTTGCGGTACTGCTTTGACCAATGGTCAAAGAGGCAACCTCTTCCGTTGTTGCAGAGGATTCTTCAATAACGGAGGCAATACTGCAGAAGGAATCAATAAGGCGATCTTTTTCTGTGGATAAGCCCTGGAATTCAGAATTGAATTCCTTTTGGCAGGCAACAAAGCCGTCTACATAAGTGTTAATTACTTCAAAGGCCTCAATTACCTTGTTCACGGCATCTGCCTGATTGTTAAAGATTTCTTTGGATCCATCAGCAACAGTTTTTAAATTTCCCAGCTGTTGATTGATAGCTTCGATATTCTCGTTAATTGTAATACTGGCAGAGCGGCTTCGTTCCGCAAGATTACGAACCTCATTTGCCACGACTGCGAAGCCTTTGCCTGCTTCCCCTGCTCGTGCAGCTTCGATGGAAGCGTTCAGGGAGAGTAGATTTGTTTGACTTGCAATATCATATAATACCTTTGTGATTTCGTTAATAGCCTGGGTTTTACTTAATAATGCATAGATTTCGTTGGTGATAGCATTGTTTGCTTCTAGATTTTTGTTCTGGTTCTCGGATAGATTCTCAACGGCTACCTTTCCGTTTTTACTAATTGTACCCATCTCGAGAGCGGACTCAATCAATTCTTTGGAGCGGTCACTCATGATGTTGATATCATTGGCTATGATATCAGCAATTGACTGGCAGGTTGCAATCTCTTCGGTTTGGCTTTGAGCGCCATCCGCAATAAATTCTGCAGCCATTTTAACATTGTTTGAGGAATCCACCAAACCATCTACAACACCCTCTAATTGATCGGATACAAGTTTAATTTCTTCAAAATCTGCATTAAACTTTTCAAAATACTTCTTGTAGTTCTTGTGTAGGGTTAGCTGTGTGTCGTCAATAACGCTGCTAGTTGCTGCTAAGTCGTTGGAAAAATCCCATTCCAGCATCTTATCAATAACGATCAAATCCCGCCTCTTGCTCAAAAAATTAAATTTCATATCTACACCTCTTTGCTATGAATGTATAAGTAGTACAGCATCGGTTTTTTATCGACACTAAACTGCAATACTTTAAATTAATTATATTACGATTGTGAGGGATTTACAATTGGAAAATTGCCAATTTTATCAATTATTTGTTAAATATGACGAATGCAAGAGGATTAAGAAGAATTGCGTTGTTGAAAATAGGTCAAGAAGACTAATATAATCTGGAAAATTTATCTGGACGAGAGCCTTTCAGGCATCACATTTTCATCACATGTATCAGGTAATATTTTGGTAAGTTGTGATTCGAATGCAAGAGTAATTTACGTAGTGAGATGAATATGTATGCATCTATATTCATCTGGACTTGCCTTACCATCTTGCGATTGCCAAGTGCGGGCAATCACAAGATGCCGGTCTGCGCCATCTGAATATAGATACATACATATTCATCGCTGTAGTGTAAAGATGCTTTTGACATTTGAATTTGTTTGAAGTGGAATATAAATTCGGAAGAAAGTGAGTGTTGTTGTATGAACAATGGAACAATATTAATTGCAGAGGATGAGAGCAGGATTCGTAGAATGCTGAAGGACTATCTGGTTAGCTGTCATTATGCGGTAATTGAGGCTGAGGACGGAGAGAAGGCGCTAGAGGTCTTTTATGCTAATAGTAAGATAGATTTGATTTTATTGGATGTTATGATGCCGAATAGGGATGGATTTGAGGTGTTACAGGAGATTAGGGAGATATCCTCCGTTCCCATTATCATGCTGACAGCGAAAAGCCAGGAGTATGATCAGCTTTATGGCTTTAAATATGGTGCGGATGATTATGTGATGAAACCTTTTTCTCCTGTTATTCTTTTAGCCCATGTGGAAGCCGTGCTGAAGCGCTGTAAGAATTTGAAAGAAGAGACCTTAACCGTTGGAAATATCACTATTGATAAGGTGGGTATGATTGTGAAGGTAGAGGATCATCGGATTTATCTTACACCAAAGGAATATGACCTATTAATCTATATGACAGATAATATTGATATTGTTTTATCCCGAGAACAAATATTAAATAAAGTATGGAATTATGACTATCTGGGCGACAGCAGAACAGTGGACACTCATATCAAGCAGCTGCGTTCAAAGATCGGGAATGATTATATTCAAACAATCCATGGTCGGGGTTACCGATTTGAGGTGAGCAAATGTTTCGTTCAATAAAGGTTAGATTCACGGTTATTCTGATTAGTATTGTATTGGCGATATTTGTGATTCAGCTGGTAGTGAACCTTCTTTTTGTTGACGGATTTTATGTATTGCAGAAGATAAGAACGATGCAACAGGTTTATGAACAGATACAGGAGCAATCGGAAAGCTCTAAGGATTCACTGGAAGAAATAATTGGAAGTATGATTATGGATTTTAATTTAGAGGTATCTCTGGCAGATGAAAATATGGACATCGTCTATACTAACCGCTTTTTTGATGATAGAATGCGACCTGGTCAAGAGCCGGGGAGATTGGATTTGTTTGATTTTAAGAAATACCCGGTGGGATATTACAAAAAAGAGAATCCCACAATAATTAAAACTAACATGCAGGATGGAGATCGGATTCGGCTTTTGGGTAAAATTGAAAAGGATGGCATGACCTATTATATGGTAATCCGGTTATCCGTAAAATCCATAGGCTTTGAGACGAGGATTATAAATAAGTTTAATTTTTATATATCCTCCTTCGCTATTATTATAGGAGGACTTATTGTATATGTTATGGCTAAACAGCTTGCAAAGCCCATTGAGGAGATCAACAAGGTAGCAATTAATGTATCTAATTTAGATTTTTCCATAAGGGCGAAGGAGGTAAGGCGTAAGGATGAGTTGGGAAGCTTAGCGGTTAATATTAATATTATGGCGGATCGATTAAAGGGTAATATTGATTACCTGAAGGAGGCCAACCGAAAGCTGGAGCTGGATAATGAATTAATGAATCAGGTGGATGAGCAGAGGAAAGAATTTATCGCAAATATCTCTCATGAATTAAAGACCCCCTTAGCCATACTTTCTGGATATGCAGAGCTATTGAATAATGATGTTCCAGGAATTGATAAGACCTTTTATTTTGAGACAATACTTGACGAGACTCATAAAATGGATATCTTAATTCAGAGCTTGCTTAATCTTTCTAATATGGAGAACCGCTTGAATGATCTAAAGCTGGTGAATATTGATATTTATGAGTTTGCAGAACGTATTTTCCGGAAAAATGAGATATTAATTCAGAATAATGGGCAAATATCCTCCTTTGTAGGGCAGCCTTGCGGCTCAGTGATAGCAGACCCTTTATACCTGGAAGAAGCTATTACAAACTACATCTCTAATGCCATTACGTATACGGAGAAAGATAAGCTGATTCAAATGAGCGTAAAAAGAAGTGAAGAGGAGGTTGTTATCTCTGTATTTAATGAAGGAGGAAGGATCTCGGAGGAGCATTTGGAGAAGATTTGGAACAGCTTCTATCGCGAGGATAAATCCAGAACTAGAACGGAGCAAAATAATATTGGACTGGGCTTATACATTGTTCGTTCTATCATGAATGCCCATCATGGTAAATGCGGGGTTGAAAATAAGGCGAATGGGGTAGAATTTTGGATATCGCTGAAGCTTCATTGAATATGTCCCATAGAAAAAAATAGGTGGAGATCAAAAGATCTCCACCTTCTTATTATTAATACAATTAAAATCTCATAGGAATTAAATCAAGGTAATCCTGTAATGGTGCATCGCGAAGCAGACACTCAATAATCTTTTTACCTAATGGATCAAGGTCAGGAGTATTGAATTTAACTGCCTCTTCCTTAAAGAATTTAAGAAGGATAGCAGCACCAGCATCATATCCATCTTCACCAAGTTCTTGCTGTCTTTCCGGCTGAAGGAAAGCTTTGCGAACATATTGGCCGTCTACCTTTAAGGAGTCAAGTCCGTATCCTAAGATGGTACAACGTGCTTCCTTTAACTGATCTAAATTAAATTTAGCACCACCACGTCTTGCAATATATTCTCTGGCAACCCATTGAGGATTGAAGCTTACTTTATAACCGCCAATGTGCTGATTAGGAATTAATACATACCTGGTATTAGAGGAGTTGATGATCTGATCCAATAACAGATTTGCCTGTTTTACCATTTTACCGGTAGCGAAAGGCCAATAAGAACCAACACCTTCACTAACCATTCCCTGAGAGCTAACGATACTAGGATTGTTAAAGCCTCTTGGTGCAACCAGTCTCCACAACCAAGCAAGAGCAGGAGGGAGGATATGAAGTAAGCCAAGAATACCATAAGAAGGATTTTCTCTGGTACTAGGTGGAGTTCTTACACCGAAGCTTCGAACATCAACCTCAACCGGATCTGAGACAATGTCCGGTACCATTCTTCTGGGAAGAATAGCTCTTGGATTGGGGCAAGGCTTGCCGCTAGAGTCTAAAGTGTGTTCCCAAACAAGACAAGTTGCATTTGGCATTGCCTGAATATTAAAGAATACCAATGGCTCTGTTGGTTGGGTAAAGATCTTCTCATATTGAGGAGAGGTACCATATGCTGTGATATGGTCAAGGCGTAGGAACCAACCGCTTTCTGCATCCTGTACTACCAGCTTTTTACTGTCATTTTGCATCTGTGGATGGCAAAGAGCCATATCATCAGTTACAGGACGAAGCTCGCAGGACTCAGAGAGCTCCATGTAGAATTTTTCTCCTGTTTTCAGGTTCTCACCGAGTACAAGTCTGCCGTCAGCAGTCTTATGAGCAGGCTCAATCATCTCGCTTTTTCCGCCGCCGGAAGCACCCTCGTGCATAATGACAATTTCGTTGTCATAAGGTGTGATTACCTTTACAGTAGAAGCGTGAGCGGTTAGCCAGTTCTCGCGTTCTCCGATATTCAAGAGAACACCATAGATACCCTTTTTCGCACTAGGACCTGGATAAAGATTGTAGGAAAATACCTCATGTACCTCTTCAAGACGGTTATGAACAACAATCTGTTTTCCACTAAAGTCTGTGTGACGGAAAGGTGGTGCAAGGTATACGATAGCTTTCGGAGTAAAATTGTCAGAAATCTCATCGATACTTAAGAAGCCCTGCAGCTCTGCAAGTCCGCAAGCAAAGAAGCCAGCATTTGCAGGAGCAATTAAAAGAGCATCATAGCCATATTTGTCACCGCCTGCTTTGAAGGGGAGTACAATTAATTCTTGGGCTGTTAACCAGTCGAAGGTTCTACGACGCAGTGGTTCAAATTCCTTGCCGTATTTTTCGGAATATCGTGGCTTATCTGTGTCTAAGTTATCACCAATCACAAGACTGTCTGGATCTCTACGACGCATATAATCTTCCAGATAATTAATTGCCACACCATTTTTACATCGTGTTACAGTAGCTTCTACAACTGATCCGGTGCCAGGAACGTCATAGGCTACTTCATAGAAGTCATTGTGTGCTGCTCCAAAGCTGAGATCAATCAACTCAGATTTAGTTTTTGGAAATAATACGTTTGGACTTCCCATCAGAATGGACTTAACTTCATCTGATAAAATCATTTTTTGCAAGTGTTCTTTCATACGTTACTCCATTTCTATATACTTATTTTGTTTCTGCACAATAAACTATTTATTAAGTTCTGCCTGTAACTTTTCGTCTTTGGCAACAACTTCGTCTACCATAGCTTTTTTCATATCTGACAACTTTATACTAAGCTCGTCATCGGTGATTGCAAGCATCTGAGCCGCTAAAATAGCAGCATTATCAGCACCATCAATTGCCACGGTAGCTACGGGGATACCTTTTGGCATCTGAACAGTAGCGAGTAGGGCATCCAAACCATCTAGGGTTGATGATTTAATTGGAATTCCAATGACAGGAAGCGTAGTGTGAGCAGCAATAATACCCGCGAGATGTGCAGCTTTACCAGCGGCACAAATAATTGCTCCAAAGCCGTTCTCTCTGGCTTTAGCGGAAAAATCGCAAGCAAGCTGCGGAGTACGGTGAGCGCTCATGACATGTACTTCAACGTGGATACCAAAGCCCTGTAACGTATGTATGGCACCCTTCACGATAGGAAGATCACTGTCACTTCCCATAAGAATTGCTACTTTTTTAGACATATATTCGTTCTCCTTACTCGTGTAGTGTTATAATAAAATAGCCGGTACCTTTAGATTCCTCCAAGATATCGGCTTACTTACAACTTAAAACAAACCTCATTGAAGTTTGGCTACAAGGGGCAAATCCTATGCAGCGACTTAATTTGTGGTGTCATCCAGAATTATTTGGTTGTAATCATCTCTTCTATGTTTCTATCAGCAGTAACTACAATTATCTTTTCACCAGTCTTAGTACTTATATCGGAGTGGGTGCTGACGATGGCTACATCAATGATTTCAGTAATTAATGTTTCCAAATATCCTCTCCCTAGCTCAAATAAGGAAGACCTTACTTTCTTGAACAGCTCGATTCCCTGAGGATTATCAGTTAACTTCTGTTCAGAGGGGCTTAAAATGCCGGATAAACGAATTAAAATCATATCATTAATAACATAAGAACGAATTAATTTTGGACCACGACCCATATATTCTAATTCAAATTTACTTACAGCTTCACTAATTTTGGCTTCTAACTGACCTTTGGTCATTTAATTTGCCTCCATATATATCTTTGGAATTTTATCTAATTGTTATAAATATAACTTATTTAGAGTTCTGTGTCAACTATTAATACCATCATTTTGGCGAAAGAATAGGAATGGGTAAATATGGATGATTTAATAAAATCCCCATATAAACTTAAAAATTTAAAATTTGAAGGGGGGACTACAATTTTTTTGAAAGAAAAAGTAAATTATTATTAATTAATTTATTATGGTGAATAATTATAAGTTATATGCAATGCAGTTTAGCGTATTAGCTTGACAAACTAATTGTATATAAAAATAGTAATATTAAATGAATTTGCTTGACAAAGAGCTTTGTCCGTTGTTATAATGCGATTAATATAAAAACCGTTGAGCAAGAGAAGTAAGTTTAGTTGATTGTATACAGAGAGCCGCTGTGGGTGGGAATGCGGTTACAAGGATTATTCCGAATGGACTTGCGAGGGAAGTTCTGAAATTCTAGAAGTTAAAGAAAAGTAGGCGCTTACGGGAACCCTGTCCGTTATCATAAGGGTGCATATGATGGTATGCAAAATGAGAGGATGTTTATACATCAAACCGGGTGGTACCGCAGAAGTTAAGGCTTTTGTCCCTGTAAAATACAGGGATGAGAGTCTTTTTTTATTTCCTAAAATATCTAGTTTAAATGAAAAGAAAGGAATTTTTCATCCATCAGTGAAAAATAAGGTGATGAAACATGATTACACCAAGCTGCAATGAGATTGAGTCGTTGGCAAAAGATTATAGCATCATTCCAATTTGTAAGGAAATCTACGCAGATATCATTACACCGATTACCTTGCTGCGAAAGATTTCACAAATTAGCCAGCAATATTACCTGCTAGAAAGTGTGGAAGGCGGCGAGAAGTGGGGAAGATATTCCTTTCTTGGATTTAATCCAATTGTTCATGTAACCTGTAAGAATAAGGAGGTTCACATTGAAGCTGAGGAAACAAAGGTAATCCAATGCGATAAGCCCTTTGAGGAATTAAGAAAGCTATTAGAGGATTATAAATCACCTAAGATTGAAGGACTGCCTCCTTTCACAGGAGGCCTGGTCGGATATTTCTCCTATGAGATGATTGGTTACGCAGAGCCGGTATTAAAAATTCAGAGTAGTGAATTTAATGATTTTGATTTAATGCTGTTTGACAAGGTGATTGCCTACGACCATCTTAAGCAGAAGATAAGTATTGTTATTAATATGAAGACAGATAAAATATTAGAAAACTACGGTAAAGCGGTATCTGATATTGAAAATCTAACCCGATTTATCACAGAGGCCGCACCCGTTCAAAAGCAATATTATAGCAGTAAGCCGGCCTTTACCTGTAATGTCACCAAGGAAGAATATTGCAAGATGGTGGAGAGAACAAAGGAATATATTGTGAACGGTGACATCTTCCAGGCAGTAATTTCAAGAAGATTTACCACTGAGTATAAGGATAGCTTGCTAAATGCTTACCGAGTACTTCGTACCACGAATCCATCGCCATATATGGTATTTATGCAAAATAAGGATGTACAGCTTATTAGTACCTCTCCGGAAACCTTAGTCAGATTAAAGGATGGAACTCTATCGACGTTTCCAATCGCCGGCTCCAGACCAAGGGGTAAGGATCAGGAGGAGGATATTGCGTTAGAGTCAGAGTTACTCGCAGATGAGAAGGAGTTATCAGAACATAATATGCTGGTGGATCTGGGAAGAAATGATCTGGGTAAAATCTCTGAATACGGAAGTGTTAAGGTATCGGATTATATGAAGATACAACGTTATTCCAGAATTATGCACATAACCTCAGAGGTTAATAGCAAGATTCGGCCCCCAAAGGATGCTCTAGATGCCATTGAAGCTATTCTTCCCGCTGGTACCTTGTCCGGTGCACCTAAGATAAGAGCCTGTGAAATTATAGAGGAGCAGGAGAAGGTTCCGAGAGGAATCTATGGTGGAGCCATAGGATACATCGACTTTACCGGTAATATGGATACCTGTATTGCAATCCGGATGGCTGTTAAAAAGAATAATAAAGTGTATGTTCAAGCCGGCGGTGGTATTGTAGCGGATAGTATTCCGGAAAAAGAATATGAGGAATCGGAAAATAAGGCAAAGGCTGTAATGGAAGCTATTATGAAGGCAAGTGAGGTGGAGGAATAATGGTACTATTAATTGATAATTATGACAGCTTTTCCTATAATTTAGTGCAATTGGTGGGAAGTATCGGCAGTGATATTATGGTTATTCGCAACGATGAACTGACGGTGGAGGAGATCAGAGCACTGAAGGCGACCCACATTATACTTTCCCCGGGGCCAGGATATCCAAAGGATGCAGGCGTTTTAGAACAGGTAGTTGCCCAGCTGAAGGAGGAGGTGCCAATCCTTGGAGTATGCTTGGGACATCAGGGGATATGTGAAGTATTTGGAACAAGAATTACTTTGGCGAAACGGCTGATGCATGGAAAGCAAAGTAATATTCACATAGCCAATGGAGCAACGATATTCCATGGTCTGCCGCCGATGATACAGGCAGCGAGATATCACTCTTTGATTGCTGAGAAGAATACACTACCCGATGAGCTATTGGTCATTGCAGAAGATGATGACGGTGAGATTATGGCAGTTCAGCATAGAACATATGAAATCTATGGAGTACAATTCCATCCGGAATCAATCCTGACACCTCTAGGGGGGAAGATTGTTAGAAACTTTTTAAAAATAAGAGTTATGTAATTAAATAAAGAGATTATTTTCAAAGCAGTAAAGAAAGAAGCAAACAAAACTAAAATCATGAAATTTAATCAAGCTATATTAATCAAGTCATAATAATCAAGTTATATTATGAAGTAATCTAATGTCTAAAAATTTTAAGAATGTTAGAATGGAGGATAATATGATTCAACAGGCGATCAAAATGGTTTTGAATAAAGAAGACTTAACCTTTGACATGACAAAATCAGTTATGGATGAGATTATGAGCGGGAATGCAACGGATGCTCAAATTGCCTCATTTATTACTGCGATACGTATGAAGGGTGAGACAATTGATGAGATAACAGCATGTGCCATAAGTATGAGAAATATCGGTTTGAAGCTTCAACATGAGGGTGATGTGCTGGATATCGTAGGTACCGGCGGAGACGAGGCATTTACCTTTAATATATCAACAGTTTCATCACTGGTAATCTCTGCTGCCGGAATTCCCGTTGCAAAGCATGGTAACCGAAGCGTATCGAGTAAATGCGGTAGCGCTGATGTTCTGGAAGCGCTGGGAGTAAAGATTGATATTCCCGTGGAAAAAAGTGAAAAGATTTTACAGAAAATCGGAATCTGCTTCCTTTTTGCACCGATTTACCACTCCTCCATGAGATATGCGGCTCCGGTCAGAAAACAGCTGGGGATACGTACGATCTTTAATATACTTGGTCCTCTTTCCAGTCCGGCCAATGCAAATCTGCAATTACTTGGTGTATATGACGAGAACCTGGTGGAACCAATGGCACAGGTATTAGCTAATCTTGGGGTTAAGAGAGCAATGGTAGTTCATGGGCATGACGGCTTGGATGAGGTGACATTATGTGCCAAAACCACGGTTTGCGAGGTGAATAATGGACAGGTAAACAGCTTTTTTCTGGATCCACACCAATTTGGGTTTGAATTTTGTAAACCGGAGGAGCTAATTGGCGGTGATCCGGCCTTTAATGCTGAGATTGCCTTAAACATCCTAAAGGGAGAAAAGAGTCCAAAACGTGATATCGTCTTATTGAATTCAGCAGTTTGTCTTTATATGACCTATAACAATATGACCCTAAGAGAGTGTGTTAAAATGGCTGCAGATATTATTGATAGCGGTAAGGCATTGGAACAGCTGAATAAATTTATAAAATTATCAAATGAGAGGTTAGCTTATGATACTTGATAAAATAGCACAGTCCACCAAAGAAAGGGTTGCAAAAGCAAAAGAAAGGCTGTCCCTAGAGGAATTGAAATCAATCCTATATGAGAATGGCACCGTAAAAAGCTTTAATAACCGCATTGCTTTTGCTTTTGAAAGAGCGATTAG
>JAQZBD010000222.1 GCA_029239235.1 Herbinix sp. | reverse complement strand
GGAGCTCTGGGATCCATTCCAAAGCATCAGTATGAGAGCGGCAAAGCAATCGGACTTACAGGCTTCCAGACCTATGTATATATCATTATCCCACAGACAGTAAGGCGATTAATTCCGCTGGCGATCAACCTGGTTACAAGAATGATTAAAACAACCTCCTTAATCGTATTAATTGGAGTGGTAGAAGTGGTTAAGGTAGGTCAGCAGATCATTGAAGCCTCCAGATTAACAACACCAACAGCATCCTTGTGGATTTACGGATTTATTTTCTTTTTATACTTTATCGTTTGTTATCCAATCTCTCTGCTTTCCGTTAAGCTGGAGAAGCTCTGGGCTAATTAATAAATACCCTAATTTACACAAAATTTGAAAGGTAAGTGCAGGATATGAAATCTTCTGAGAAAATATTAGAAATAAAGAATTTGAAAAAGCAGTTTGATAGTTCGGTAATCTTAAATAGCATTTCGTTGGATGTACATAAAGGCGAGGTGGTAGTTGTATTAGGACCTTCGGGCTGTGGAAAAAGCACCCTGCTGAGATGTATCAACGGACTGGAGGGCATTCAAGATGGAGAAATAAAGTTAAACGGTGAGCTGATCAGTAATCAGAATAAAAGCATGCATTTGGTCAGACAGCAGATTGGTATGGTATTTCAAAGTTATGACCTTTTTCCGCATATGACGGTTCTGGATAATATTCTTTTGGGGCCAATGAAGGCACAGCAGAGAAAGAAAGAAGAAGTGGTTGCAGAAGCAGAGGAACTGTTAAAACGAATCGGATTATATGAAAAGAAAAAAGCCTATCCCAGACAATTATCTGGTGGGCAAAAGCAGAGAGTAGCTATCGTCAGAGCACTTTGTATGCATCCAAAAGTGATGTTATTCGATGAAGTGACGGCGGCGCTTGATCCGGAGATGGTTCGAGAAGTACTGGATGTTATGTTAGAACTGGCAAGAGAAGGCAGCACCATGGTAATTGTAACCCATGAAATGCAGTTTGCCAGAGCCATCGCGGATCGAATTATTTTTATGGATGAAGGTAATATTGTAGAAGAAAGCGGTCCGGATGAGTTCTTTACAAGTCCAAAGACAGAACGAGCAAAGCAGTTTTTAAACATTTTTGATTTTGATTCCGTGAATCACGGTTCAAATAAATAAATTAATTATGGGTACGCCCAGGAAAAGAGGAAAAAAATATGAAAAAAACAAAAAAACTATTAGTATTACTTTTAAGCCTTACTGTATTAGCATCCTTATTTACAGCATGCAAAAGTAATAATGATACAACAGATAATTCAGCAACCACCCCTACAACAGCAGCAGAGGGTAATACTCCGGCAGGAACTGCTAGAAGCTTGGATGAGATTAAAGAAAGCGGTAAAGTTATCATTGGTGTATTCAGCGATAAGAAGCCTTTTGGTTATGTAGACGAAAATGGTGATTATCAGGGCTACGATGTATATTTTGGTAACAGAATTGCAAAGGATTTAGGCGTAGAGGTTGAATATGTTGCAGTAGATCCTGCAAGCCGTGTAGAATATCTGGAAACAGCAAAGGTAGATATCATTCTTGCAAACTTTACAGTAACAGCAGAACGTGCTGAAAAAGTTGATTTTGCTCTTCCTTATATGAAGGTATCCCTTGGCGTAGTATCTCCTGATGGTGCACTGATTACTGATGCTGAGCAGCTTAAAGGCAAAACTTTAATCATTGCAAAAGGAACTACAGCTGAAACATACTTTACTGAGAACTACCCAGATGTAAAATTACTTAAATTTGACCAGTATGCAGATGCTTACAGTGCACTCCTTGACGGAAGAGGGGATGCATTCTCCACAGATAACACTGAGGTACTTGCATGGGCAATTGAAAATAAGGGCTTTACCGTTGGAATTGAATCTTTAGGCAGCCTTGATTCTATTGCACCTGCAGTTCAAAAGGGTAATACAGAGTTATTAACCTGGATCAACGATGAAATCAAAGCTTTAGGTGAGGAGCAGTTCTTCCACGCTAATTATGCCGAGACCTTAGCACCTGTTTATGGTGATGCTGCATCACCTGATAGCCTTGTTGTTGAAGGCGGAGTTATTGAGTAAGTTTGAACGTATTACGTAAGCTTTAGTGGAGCAGAGAAATATAATATAAATCCATAAAAAAGAAAAAGCTGTTACATGACATTGATGTAACGGCTTTTTTTGCTGTAAATTGATGAACACCCAATAATTGAATTTTTGAAAAGAACAGGAAGCATTGAAATAAGTATGGACTACTAGTAAAATATAGTAATTAGTATAGGCTGATGCGGGATATTCTTTCTGCTGTTCCTGCCAATCTTAAAGAAATCTTAAACAATTACATCATTTATTATTAAAATAGCTTTCATTTATAATAGAAATTAAAGGAGGGTATTTATGTATAACATACTGATTTGTGATGATGAAAAGGACATTGTCAATGCGTTAAAAATCTATCTTTCAGATATGAACTACACATTGTTGGAAGCCTATACCGGCAAAGAGGCTTTGAATGTCGTGAGCCGCCGGGAGGTTCACCTGATTTTGATGGACATAATGATGCCGGAGATGGATGGGATTTCCGCCATGGTGAAAATACGGGAGCAGAATAACGTGCCTATCATCCTTCTGACCGCCAAAGGAGAAGATACCGATAAGATTCTTGGCCTCAATATCGGTGCGGATGATTATATTACCAAACCCTTTCATCCGGTAGAGGTTGCGGCGCGGGTGAAATCACAGTTAAGGCGATACATGCAGCTTGGAGGCGGAGAGGTCAAACCCCAGATGCTATGTATCGGCGGGATCGAACTGGACGACAAGGCCAAAAGTGTAACTTTAGATGGCGATGAGCTGGCCCTGACGCCCACGGAATACGATATTCTGAAATTATTGATGGAGAATTCGGATCGGGTCTTTTCCCCAAAAGAAATCTATAAACGGGTGTGGCTGGATGCACCCTTAGGAAATGAAAGTACTGTGGC
This sequence comes from Herbinix sp., assembly GCA_029239235.1. GTDB lineage: Bacteria > Bacillota > Clostridia > Lachnospirales > Lachnospiraceae > Mobilitalea. Next base: position 3,292 of record JAQZBD010000222.1, on the reverse strand, counting down.
AGTACATATCAGGCATTTGCGGGAAAAAATTGAAATAAATCCGGCTGACCCAAGATACCTCAAGGTGGTATGGGGGCAGGGTTACAAAATGGAGAAAGGAAAATGGAAATGAAAAAAAGACAATGGACCCACGGCTTACCAGCGAAAATCTTCGCCTTCTTTTTACTGACCATCATGGCATGTTTGACCGTGGGCAGTGCAGCAGGTGCAAGTCTATTAATGAATCATAATTTTTATACAAAAAGCATTAATGAGATTAAAGAGGATACGTTCTATTCAGTTGGTCACAATGTAAGCTATACCATTTTAAGGAAGGTACTGTCTGAGGATGTACAAAACATGGCCGAATACTGCAGGAATAGAAATTTATCGGCAGTTATTTCGGATAAGGATGGCAGAACGGTGTGGAGTAACTATAGCGGAGAGGAGGTAGCCTGGAAATTCGAATATAACTATAGTGAGGATAATACTTTTTATGGAACAGTAAAGGAAGTCCGGATATTTATAGCTACTGAAAAAGATGAAACTACCAGTAAGAAAGTTGAGCGGCTTATGGAAGGTGACGCCTCTGAGGAAGATATTTCATCTATTGAAGAGTATACCGTTCAGATGTACCTTAAGGACGGTTTTCCGAACCAAAGTGAGTTTTCTGCTGTCAATCTGCTTGTAAATATCGGTTTTGCACTGCGGTACTGGATCTATCCCATCGGCATACTGGCATTATTGTTAACGGTAGGCAGCTTCGTCTTTCTCATATGCAATGCAGGGCATAAGGCAGGGCAGGAGGGAATCCACGCAAGTGAAGTTGTAAGAATTCCTTTTGATCTGCTGACGCTGATACTAATTCTGGCGGTCTCTCTGGCAGTAAACGTCACAGAGGACTTTATGTACAGGGATTATCCTGATGCGATAGTGATTGCCAATCTGGCAGCAGAATTTATGATAGGATTAATTGTTGGTACGTTTTACTGTATGAATTTTGCAGTGCGTGTAAAGCTGGGAAGTTGGTGGAGAAATACCGTGATCTATAAACTGCTTGTGCTCTTTGCTCGCATAGGCAAAATTATAGGATGGGGACTTTCGGTGCTATTGCGAAACCTTACATTTATTTGGAAAGCTGCAATACTGGTTTTTGTGATTACTCTGGCAGAGCTACTGGGAATTATGATTTGTTACTGGGAAACAGACAATTTGATTATACTTTGGATTCTTGAAAAAATCATACTGATACCGGTTATTTTATATGTGACGTTGGTACTGCACAGGCTTCAAAAAGGCAGCCAGGCTATTGCCAAGGGTGATCTGTCTTATCAGGTAGATACACGATTCATGCTCTGGGACTTTAAACAACACGGAGAAAATCTCAACAGTATTGGGAGTGGAATGACACATGCGGTGGAAGACCGGCTCAAAAGCGAACGCTTCAAAACGGAGCTAATTACAAATGTATCCCATGACATCAAAACACCCCTCACCTCCATCATTAACTATGCGGATCTTATTTGTAAAGAAGAAACAGAAAATGAAAAAGTAACAGAATACGCGGGTGTACTACTTCGCCAGTCAGAGCGGCTCAAGAAGCTGATTGAAAATTTGGTAGAGGCTTCAAAAGCCTCCACCGGCAACATCGATGTTCATCTTACCCCTTGTGAGGTTGGAGTACTTCTGACACAGACAGCCGGGGAATACGAACAACGCTTGAGGGACAGTAATCTGGAGCTGATCATCAAACAGCAGAGCGATCCGGTTATGATACTGGCGGATGGACGACATATCTGGCGTGTTTTCGATAACCTAATGAATAATATCTGTAAGTATGCGCAAAGTGGAACACGTGTTTATCTGAATGTAGAGGAAAAGGGCAGAGAAGTAGTTATTGCATTTAAGAATACCTCAAAATATCCACTGGACATTTCCACAGAGGAACTGTTGGAACGCTTCGTCCGTGGTGACAGTTCCAGGACAATGGATGGCAACGGACTTGGACTCTCTATCGCTCAAAGCCTGACAGAACTGCAAAATGGTAATTTAGAGCTTACGGTAGACGCAGACTTATTCAAAGTGATATTGCGTTTTAAGAATATTCGTTAGAGGTTACCAAGTCTGTGCTAAAAAGAAGAAATAAATCTCATAATTTTTTGGACGTGATGCAGAAATACGAGCAGCTATTCATCGTACTAGCGGCACTTCACACCGTCCTTGCAATAATGATTCTGATCAAGTTTCTTTGCTTATTCAACGGAGCAGGAGAGAGGTAAAATAATTACCTACCTCCTGCTGCTCGATTAATATAGATTTAATAAGCCGATATCAATAATTCCCAGATATGGGCATCCACAATTCCATATAGGTAGCATCAGGCGAACTGTCATAGTACATTTCAGGCGAATAAATATCCATAACAATATTGTGTTTTTGAAGCCATAGCATACTGAATTTTGTGGCCTTATTAATGGCAACGGTTACAAGCTGTTCGAAATTTTCCGCCTCAAACCCACAAACGATATATTCACCTGCAGGTAACTGCCATTTGGCATAAGGGGTATCCTCGTCTTTGGCCTCAACCTCAGCACCGGCAAAGTAAGTAAAATGTCCTTCCGGTGCAATACCCATGTAGGCAACACCAAGCTCACGTCCGTTTGCTATTCGCGGAAACATATGCTTTTCACGATGAAAGCTTGCCCATACCTCTCCTGGGATATCTACGCCCGGAGTTTCACCAAGCGGTATTTGCCCCTCAATAGGAACAAAGCCGGTCATACCCATAAAAACAATAGGTTGATCTAAGATTTTGCGGTTGAATTCTAATACCAGGCCATCGCTGATAAGAGGGACACCCTCGTCAATCATGATATAGTTTAAGAGCAAATCAGGTTTATCAAATTGATTTAACATAACCGGCTGCTCCCGGAATTGCTCCGGTGTCATGCCATAAGCCTCCTTAAAAGCTCTTGTAAATGTTTCATGGCTTCCAAAGCCATTGTCTAAGGCAATGTCAAGAATACGATATTGCTTATTCGAAAGTGATTCACAGGCGCGTGACAGCCGCCGCAGTTTGATGTATTCCCTCACAGGTCTTTTCACAAGCCGGGAAAATAATCTTTGATAATAAAATAGTGATAATGAAGCCTCTTTTGCAAGCTCCTCAATGTCAATTTCTTTCCTAATATTTACCTCAATGTAGTCTAAGGTTTTTTGTATTGCTTCCCATGCGTGCATGATTTGCACCTCCTTCTAGGAACAGCATACCATTAACGCAATTTCCGCGCTTGACCGGCTCTGCCTTTTTTAG